>CAIKWU010000555.1 GCA_903831155.1 uncultured Planctomycetaceae bacterium
CAGTGTTTCGTGAAGGGCCACCCGCAGAACGACCGCGACGGGATCTTGCGCAGGATCGGCGACGTGGCGCAGCGAGAAAGCCTGCTCGCGGATTTCCAGCCGCTTGAAGGCTCAAGGATTGGGGAACTGACCGCGCGGTTCGACGTCGTCCTCGGCGTGACGCCGGAAGACGCCTGATTCAACGCTGCGAGAGTCGGTGGTGTGGTCGGCCGCCACCACCGTGACCGCAGGCTGCCACCTGCGCCCACACCTCGGGCACGAACTCAGCGAGGGGCTGCCCATGCCTCGGGGCCGGCGTATGCCGACAAGCGCAGCCACGATGGCGAAGCGCCGGCGGCATCCGAGTGAGCGAAGGACAGGATCTCCGAAGCGAACGTCCGGCAACGGGGCGTGGGCAGCCCCGAGCCTTCGTAAGGCTCCTGTGCAGGTTGACGACCTGCACTCACGGGCGGACCGACAGGGACATGCAGCTTTTCCGAAGAAAAACCGGCCATTCCCCTCTCAGCGCGCCGGTGTTGGGGCAGTCACGCTGATGACCGTCGTGCCCGGCGTGGCCTCGATCACGCAGCAGCCGTCATCGATCCGCAGCACGTCGGCGGAGGCTTGTTGCCCACCACGGACGACCGTCACGCGGCCTCGCTCGGCAGTCGGCACGTGCACCTCGGCGACCACGCCTTCGGGCAGGCCGAGCGTCGCCCGCCAGTCGTCCGCCGACTGCGTCACCTCGAGGTCGATCGGGCCGCGGGGCGACGGGTGCCGGATCGCCGCCCGCTCGAGCGTCGCCGTCCGCGGCCGCACGCGAATCTGGCGAAATCCCGGCTCGATCGGCTCGATGCCCATCAGCTTCCGCGGAATCACGTTGGCCGGCACCGCGCCCCAGGCGTGGTTCCAGTCGAGATTCGGCTTGTACTTCGCGTCCCAGGCCTCGAGCGTGATCGTGGAGCCGACGTCGCGGCTCATGTGCAGCCAGCCGCGGTCGTGCGTGGCGGTGAGCAACGCCAGGGCGTGCCGCTCACGGCCGGCATCGAACAGACCGTCGAGGAGATACTGGGCGCCGTAGACCGAGCAGGCCATGCCCCGACTCTCCACGAAGTCGGCCACGGCCGCGACGCGATCCGCGGGCACCAGGCCGAAGGCAAGCGGCAGCATATTCGCGTGGAGTGAGGCGTGCCCGCTCCGCTTGCCCGTCGCGGCGTCGAGCCCATCCACGTAAACACCCCTCGCGGCATCGAAGAGCTTCTCATTGATGGCCCGCGTCGTGGCGGCATGGAGCGCCGCATACTCCTCGGCGTCGTGCTCCCTGCCCATGGCACGGGCGATCGCGGCCATGGCCTGAAGAGACCGGGCGTGAAACGCGGAGGTCACGGTCTTCACCGCGTGCCGCATGTCGTAGCCGTCGCGCTCCTTCTCCGGCCAGTCGACGATGTCGCGGGGCGTGCCCGCGTTCTGCCCGATGAAGAGCCCGTCGTCGCGGCGACGGTCGAGCATCACGCGGCCCCGGATCGCGTCGTAGTGCCTTCGCATCGACGCGTCGTCACCGGAGTAGAGCCAGTCGGCCCAGGCCATCAGCGGCGTGTGCTGCCGCCACTCGGTGGGCCAGGTCGGATTCTTCAGGAAGTGCTCGTGCGAGAGCCGGCCGGTCGTGTAGTGGGCGTCGACGCCGTAGTGGCAGAGCTGGTTGATGTAGGCGTCGGCCTCGTAGGGAATCCGCTCCCGGTCGCCGTCGACATAGAGGCCGAGGAAGCTGGTGGCCTTGATGCTGTGCTTGCAGAGCCGCCACACCTCTTCGAGGGCCGGATCGGAACAGGAGAACGACGATGCGGCCTCGTCGAATGGCACATGCCTCGACACCCGCTCGATCCGCGGCTCGCCGGCGTCTGCGGGCAGGCCGGCGATCTCCACGTAGCGAAACGGCATCACCTCATGGCTCCCGGCTGGCATCCCGATCCACGCGGCATACTTGGGCTGCCATGCTGGCACGACCTCGACCGACGTCGTCCGGGCCGGCACCGTCACTTCGAGCTTCTGAAATCGCACCGATCCCCCGGGCGCGGCATCGACGGCGTCCGTGGCCGCCTTCTTTTCGCCCAGCGACACGATGAGCCGCGTGTCTGCGGCGACGGGCTCAGGCAGGCTCACCCGCAGCCAACCGAACGTGGCCACGCCGAAGTCGGCGAACCAGCCGGCCTCCCCCGTGCGAACCTGCCGCACCGGCCGATCCTCCGTCTCCACCGTGTCGGCGCGGGCGTCGACCGCCGCCGGCGTCGGGCCGGCGGCGAAGGAGATCGCGGGAACCACGGCGAAGAGAAACGCGAGGCTTTGAAGTGGCTGGGACATCTTGGAGGCTGGAGGATCGGTGTGGGATTCGATGAGCAAGTATGCATGATCGCTCCCCCCGTTGGCCAACGGGGGCCGTGCGGGTGCCGGCTTCGCTTCACGAGCCGACTCCTGCCACGTCGAGCGAAAGAAGCGCCAGAACGTCGGGGTCGCCGTGCAGGCCCGGGCGCGACATCGACGGAGCCTTCACGTCCCGGAAGTGGCGAAGCGGCGGCGGCGAACCCCCGCCACGGCGGGCAGCAGCCCGGTGACCACGAGGGCGCAGCCCGAGAGCGTCGTTCATCGACTGCGCGAACGTTGTTGCCACCGCCCGCCACCGCGTCGAGGGCGTCTACGGGAGCCTGGGCAGATCCCAGGGCCGAGACGAAGGCCGCCGTCTGCGGGAGAGCGTGGTGACGGGGCGAGCGAATCTGCCTTCCGAGAAAAGCCTGCGTTTTCGCCCGTTCATCTCCGGCAGGCGAGTGCGCAGGAGCCGGGGCTGGTTTCAAGCGTGGTGCCTGCCGGGCGAGGGTGAGGCTGCTAGACTCTGCCTTCATGCTCCGCTTCATCATCGTGATCGTCGCCTGCCTGCTGGTTCGCCTGCCTGCCCACGCGGAGACGCAGCCGGTCGCCTTCACGAACGCCGAACTGCTGCCGGTCTCCGGGCCGCCCATTTCGCCCGGCACGATCGTCGTCGTGGGTGGCACGATCGCCGCCGTCGGACCGGCCGCCTCCACGCCGATTCCGGCCCAGGCTCGCACCATCGACTGCACCGGCAAGGTGATCATGCCCGGCCTCGTCGACACCCACAGCCACGTCGGCGGCGGCTGGGCGGCCGACGCCAGCGGGCCGATCCAGCCGGATGTCCGGATTCTCGATTCGATCAACGTCCGCGACACCGGCTTCCGCAAGGCCCGGGCGGGGGGCCTGACCACGCTCAACATCATGCCCGGCTCCGGGCATCTCCTCTCGGGCCAGACGACCTACGCGAAGCTGCGGAAGGCCTCCACGATCGACGACTTCTTCATCCGCGACGCAGCCGGCAAGCCGCTCGGCGGGATGAAGATGGCCAACGGCACCAACTCGCAGAGGGACCAACCGTTTCCGGGCACGCGGTCGAAGTCGGCCGCCCTCGTCCGGCAGAGGTTTCTCAAGGCCCTCGACTACCGCCGCAAACTCGAGGCCGCGAAGGGCGACGCCTCGAAGCTTCCGGACCGCGACCTGGAGATGGAGGGACTGCTCGACGTGCTCGACGGCCGCGTCGTCGTCCACCACCACTGCCACCGCGCCGACGACATCATGACGGTGCTGCGACTGCGGGATGAGTTCGGTTTCAAGGTCGTCCTCCACCACGTCAGCGAAGCGTGGAAGGTGGCCGACCAGCTCGCGAAGGCGAAGGCACCCTGCTCGGTGATCGTCGTCGACGCCCCCGGCGGCAAGATCGAGGCGATGGACCTGTCGCTCGCGACCGGGGCGGTGCTGGAGAGGGCGGGAGCGCCCGTCGCCATCCACACCGACGATCCCGTCACCGACTCCCGACTCTTTCTGCGAACCGCCGCGCTCGCGGTGCGGGCCGGCATGAGCCGGGAGAAGGCGATCGAGGCCCTCACGCTGGCCGGTGCCCGGATGCTCGAACTCGATCGTCGCATCGGATCGCTCGACGTCGGCAAGGACGCCGACCTCATCGTCCTCTCCGGCGACCCGCTGTCGGTGCGAACCAAGGTGCTCGAGACCTGGGTCGAGGGGGAGAAGGTCTTCGACCGCGACGATCCCGAAGACCGGCTGTTCGCCGTGGGCGGCTACGGCGCCGGCCGTGACCAGAAGGCCCACGCCTGCTGCACCGACGTGCGGCTCTCGGAGACGAAGTGATGCCGGCGCTTCGCCATGCCGCCGTGCTCGTGGCCCTCGCCTGCCTGTCGGCGCCGGCGGCCTGGGCGGCCGATGCCCCGGCGGGCCTCGTGGCCGTCTACGGCGACCTCGTCCACACGATGGCGGGCCCACCGATCGAGAAGGGCGTGGTCGTGATCGAGAACGGCCGGATCACGCTCGTCGGATCGGCCCTCGACATTCCCGTGCCGCCCGCCGCGCAGGTCGTCCGCGGCCGCGTCGTCACGCCGGGGCTGATCGACGCCCACTCGTGCGTCGGCCTCACCGGCTACCTCAACCAGGAGCAGGATCAGGATCAGCTCGACAAGGGTGAGCCGATCCAGCCGGAACTTCGGGCCATCGACTCCTACAACCCCCGCGAGCGGCTCGTGGAGTGGGTCCGCGGCTTCGGCATCACCACGCTCCACACGGGGCACGCGCCCGGGGCGCTGGTGTCGGGACAGACAATGGTAGTGAAGACCGTCGGCGAGACCGTGGACGACGCCGCGGTCGTGCCGGCCGCGATGGTCGCGGTGACTCTCGGCGACGATGCCCGCCCCGGCGACGACAAGAAGTCGCCCGGCACGCGGAGCAAGGCCGTCGCGATGCTGCGGAACGAACTCGTGAAGACCCAGGACTACCTCCGCAAGCTCGAGCTCGCCGACGCCGAGAAGCGGCCCGATCGCGACCTCCGTCGCGAGGTGTTCGCCGACGTGCTCCGCGGCAAGTTGCCGCTGCTCGTCACGGTGAACCGCGCCACCGACATCGACGCCGCCCTGCGGGTGGCGGCGGAGTTCGGGATCCGGATCGTGCTCGACTCGGCGGCCGAGGCCTACCTCGTGGCCGATCGGATCAAGGCGGCGGGAGTGCCCGTGATCGTGCACCCATCGATGCGCCGCGGCGGCAACGGCGAGACCGAGAACATCAGCTTCGAGACCGCCGCCACGCTGCGGGCCAAGGGCATCCCCGTCGCCCTGCAGAGCGGCTACGAGGGCTATGTGCCCAAGACCCGCGTGGCCCTCTTCGAGGCGGCGATCGCCGCGGCCAACGGCCTCACCACCGAGCAGGCCCTCGCGACGATCACGACCGACGCGGCCACGATCCTCGGCGTGGCCGACCGGATCGGCGCGCTGAAGCCCGGCATGGATGGTGACGTGGCCGTGTTCGACGGCGACCCCTTCGAATACACGACGCACTGCACGGCCGTCGTGATCGACGGCCGCGTCGTCAGCGAGGAACCGCGGTAGCGACGGGCACCGCGTTCGACCCGACGGCTCATGCTCACCGGTCTGCCGCACCATGCCCGACCCGTCGCCATGCTGGATGATCTACGGCGCGAACGGTTACACCGGCCGGCTCGTGACCGACCTCGCCGTGGCCCAGGGCCACCGGCCCGTGCTCGCCGGCCGCAGCCCTGAGGTCGCAGCGATCGCCGCGGCCCGAGGGCTGACGTCCCGCGTGTTCGATCTCCGTGATCCCACGACGGTCCGCGACACGATCGCCGGCTGCCGGGTCGTCGCCCACTGTGCGGGCCCCTTCTCGGCCACGAGCCGGCCCGTGATCGACGCCTGCCTCGCGGCCGGGGCCGACTATGTCGACATCACCGGGGAGATCGACGTGTTCGAGGCGGCGTGGCGGCGCGACGAGGAAGCCCGGTCGCGGGGCACGGTGATCTGCCCGGGCGTGGGCTTCGACGTCATTCCGACCGACTGCCTCGCCGCGATGCTGGCGGATGCATTGCCCGGGGCCACGAGCCTCGCCCTCGGCTTCGACACGGCAAGCGGCCTCTCGGCGGGCACGGCCAGGACCACGGTGGAGGCACTGCCCGCGGGCGGCAGGATCCGCCGCGCCGGCCGACTTCAGACGATCCCGCTCGGCTCGCTCACCCGCACGATCGACTTCGGCCGCGGTCCGCGGCACGCGACCGCGATTCCCTGGGGGGACGTCGCCACGGCCTTCGCGACCACGGGGATCCCGAACATCGAGGTCTACGTGCCGATGCCGCGGGTGGCAGCGTTCATGATTCGTTGTGCTCAGCCGCTTCGCCGGCTCTTCGCCGTGGCCGGCGTGCAGCGTGCGCTCCAGGCACTCGCAAAACGGACCGCCGGGCCGAGTGCCACGGCTCGGGGTACCTCGCCCACCTGGGTCTGGGGCGAAGCGCGCGACGCAGCGGGCCGCACGGCCGTGGCCCGACTCCGCACGGCCAATGGCTACGACGTGACGGCACACGGCGTCATCATGGCCGTCGAGCATCTCCTGAGCCGCGAGGGCCCAGGGGGCTTCTTCACGCCCTCCCGGCTCTTCGGGCCGCGGTGCGTCGAGCAGCTGCCGGGAAGCAGTGCGATCACCGTCGAGGTGCGCGGCCCATGAGCCGTCGGCCATGGTTCACGCTCTCGATGTGGACCGGCATCCGGTTCATGCCGTGGATCCGCGTTCTCGCCCGCCACGGGTTTCGCGTGTCGCCGTCGCGTATTCCCCGGGCCATGGGCATCACGGCCGCAAGCCTCGGCAACGAGTTGCTCACGGCGATCCAGGAGATCTTCTGGGGCCGCAGCCTGCGGGCCGCGCGAATCGAGGAGGATCCGGTCGTGATCCTCGGCCACTGGCGGAGCGGCACCACGCTGCTCCACGAGCTGCTCGCCTGCGACCGGAGGCTCGTCGCACCGAGCACGATCCAGTGCGCCGTTCCGAGCCACGTGGTGCTCTCGGAGCAGTTCGCGACCGAGCGGCTCGGGTTCCTGCTGCCTGGAAGCCGGCCCATGGACGCCATGCGGATGGGGTTCGCCCGACCCCAGGAGGACGAGCTGGCCCTCTGCAACCTCGGCCTGCCGAGCCCGTGGTGGACGGTCGCATTCCCCAACGACCCGCCGCCCGATCCCGATTACGAGACGCTCGAACGCGTGTCGGAGGCCGACCGCGACCGCTGGATCGACGCCTGGACCGGCTTCCTGCGGACGATCCAGTTCGAGCATCCGGGCCGACTCCTGCTCAAGAACCCGCTGCACACCTACCGCGTGCCCCTGATCCGCGGCGTGTTTCCGCAGGCCGATTTTCTCCACCTCGTCCGTGACCCCTACGACATGGTGCCGTCGTGCCTCCACTTCTGGCGGCGGATCTCCGAAGACCACGGACTCCAGCGACCGCGAGGATGTGACCTCGAGGACCGCGTCATCGCCTCGATCCGGCGGATGGAGCAGCGGATCGCCGACACGTGGAGCGGCATCCCCGAGCAGCACCGGCTGCGGCTCCGCTACGAAGACCTCGTCGCCGATCCGCTCGCCGTCCTCCGCGGCTGCTACGACCACTTCGGCTGGCCCGGCCGCGACGACGCCGAGCCGGCCTGGCGAGCCCACCTCGACGCCGAACGCGGGTATCGCCGCAACGAGCTGCCGCTCGACGACCGGCTCCGCGACCGGATCGGCCGCGACCTCGGCGAAGTACTCGATCGGAACGGCTACCGCCGCCGCTGAACGTCGCCGGCCACGAGCTCCCTGAAGGCCGACGCGCTCGAGTGCTCGAAGGCGAAGCCGAGCTCGTCGCACAGCCGCCGCGACGTCATCACCCACGGGTGGCGAACGTAGCCCGCGAGGCCCGGTGGTGTCGCCAGCCACGGCAGACGCAGCGTCCACCAGATCCGGCCGACGGCTGCCATCACGGCATATGGCATCGACATCGCCGGCACACCGAGGGCCGCGGCGATCTCGCGGTGCGTGAGGGCGTCCTCGGGGGCCACGTTGAACGGGCCACGGGCCGATGCCCTGAGGATCGCGAGCGTGGCCCGGGCGAGGTCATCGCGATGCACGAACTGGAGCGGGGTGTCGCGGCCGTCCGGAAGGAACAGCACCGGAACACCGAGAAAGTAGTCGGACAGAAAGTTCTTCACGCCGCGTCCGCAGACGATCGCCGACCGCGTCAGGCTCACGGCGATCTCCGGCCGGGCTTCGGCGAACTCCCGCACCATCCGCTCGACGATTCCCTTGTGGGCCGAGTAGTAGTAGCCGGAAAGCGGCCGGAGCGGTGCCGACTCGGCGCACGCCGGCGGGTTGTCGGGCCAGGCGCCGTAGACCGTGGCGCTGCTGGCCACGAGCAGCCGCCGCGGCCGTGCGGCGTCCGCCGCATCGAGCACGGCCCGGGCGCCGTCGACATTGGCAGCCCGCATCGCGGCGGCATCCCGGCCCGGCTGGACCGCGAAGGCGAGGTGCAGAATCGTGTCGGGGGCGAATCGCACGATGACATCGGGGAGGGTGGGGGCGGTGATCGATCCCCGCCAGAACTCGTCGGGCTCGTCGCCATCGCTTGGCTGGAGGTCGATGCCGAGGACGCGAGCCTCGGGCAGTGTGCGGCGAATCTCGGCGATCACCGCCCGGCCATAGAGTCCTGAACTGCCGGTGATCGCCAAGCGTGTCGGCGGGGTGGCAGCGGGGCTCGTCATGCGACCGTCATCCGGCGCCGGCGCTCTCGCTGCACGGCTGCCCGATAGGCATGAAAATCGACCTGGATGGTGTGCCGTGGCGACGTCACATACCGCCGCCGCATGGCGGCGACGTCGGCGTCGATCGCCTGCTCCATCGCGGAGCGATCGGGCAGGCCGCAGCGGCCCTCGACCAGGTCGCCCACCCACGCCGCCTGGGCCTCGGCCAGCGGAAAGATCGCGCCCCACGGCTGCACCAGGCCGATGAAGAACAGCCCCGGCAGGTCGGGGTGGACGACGTTGCGGTAGAGCCGCACGCGGTTGTCGTCGGGGGCGATCACCGCCCCGTCAAGGAAGGGAAAGGCGATCTGATAGCCGGTGGCGAGGATGATCGCGTCGACCTGCTCCCGCGTCCCGTCGGAAAACACCACGCCGTCGCCATCGAGCCGGTCAATGTCCCGCTTCATGACCACACGACGCTCGCGGACGAGACTCGGCAGGTCGCTGGAGATCGTCGGGTGCTCCTGGAGCACGGCGTGGCCGGGCCTCGGCAGGCCGTAGAGGGCGAGCGTGCCCCGATTCATCCAGACCACCGTCTCAAAGGCGCGGCGGAAGAGCCACATCGGCGTGAACCGCCAGATCGCCTCGGGGCAGACGGTGTCGAGCGGGATGCCGAAGAGATACTTGGGGAGGACGTGGGCGCCGCGGCGGGTCGAGAGCAGCGTGCGGTCGGCGACTCTCGCGAGGTCGCAGGCGATGTCGCAGCCGGAGTTGCCCATGCCCACCACGAGCACCCGCTGGCCCACGAACCCCTCGGGCGTGCGGTAGTCGTGCGAATGAAGCATGCGGCCGCCGAAGGTGCCCGCGAACGCCGGCCGCCGCGGCAGCCAATGGTGCCCGCTCGCGACAAGCACGGCGCGATAGCGACGGGTCTCCACGCCGTCGTCGCCCGAGCGGATCGTGACGGCGAAGGTGCCGCCGGGTTCCGGTTCGACCCGCTCCACGGTGGTGCGGAACCTGATCCGATCGCGAAACCCGAAGCGGTCGACGTAGGCCTCGAGATAGTCGCGGATCTGCTCGTGCCCGGGAAAGTCGGGATAGTCCTCCGGCATCGGGAAGTCGGCGAAGGCCGTCATGTCCCGGGAGGTGTTGATCTGCAGCGACTTGTAGATCGCCGACAGCCCATTGTCGTTGTCATACCGCCAGAGGCCGCCCACGCCCGAGCCCCGCTCGAAGCAGTCGAAGGTGAGACCGCGGTCGCTCAGCGCCTTCGCCGCAGCGAGGCCGCAGCCACCGGCGCCGATCACGCAGGCATCGAGCACGGCGGGTTCCTGCGGAGCGATCATCGG
>CAIKWU010000556.1 GCA_903831155.1 uncultured Planctomycetaceae bacterium
GCGGACATCCTGTCCTCCGCTCACTCGGATGCCGCCGGCGCTTCGCCATCCTGGCTTCGCTTGGCGGCATACGCCGGCTCTCGGGGCACGGGCAGCCCCGAGCTGAGTTCGTGCCCGTGCCGGGGACTCGCTGGTTCTCCGCAGGTATCATGCGTCACACGGCTCACACGTGATCCTCGCGCTCGAGCGCGGGGCGAGTGAAAGCCGACCGGCCGTGAGGCCGCGGGCTGACCACGCTGAGCACGGCGTCTGGTCGCGATTCGCCCCACTCCTCACGGCGTTGGGCTTTTACGAGTGGACGCAAGAGCATCACATTTGACTCGTGTCAGAGGGGTGGTCGCTGGTGTTACCGGACCGCGATACCTGCGGTTCTGTTCATGAGGGACGACGCTGGAGGTGCCTCATGACGACGACCTCTCCCCGGCGGGTGGTCATTGCGGGCGGCAGCGGCTTTTTGGGCGTCTCGCTCGCCCATCACCTGGCCGCGGCCGGGTGGGACGTCGTGATCCTGTCGCGGACTCGGCCCCGGGCCGCTGGACCCTGGCAACACGTCTCGTGGGATGCCCGCGGCATGGGGTCATGGGCCGCATGCCTCGACAGCGCGGCCGGGCTCGTCAACCTGGTGGGGCGGACCGTCGACTGCGTGAAGACGCCGGATCACTGCGACGAGATTCTGCGGTCGCGAGTGGAGGCCACTCGAGTTCTCGGGGTGGCCTGCCGGTCGGTGGCCGCGCCGCCTCCCTGCTGGGTGCAGATGAGCACGGCGCACATCTACGGTGATCCACCGTCCACCTGGTGCGACGAGGAGAGCCCGACGGGCTATGGCCTCGCGCCGACCGTGGGCCGTGCCTGGGAGGCGGAGTTTGCCCAGACGCGGCTCGCCGAGCAGCGCGGTGTCGTGCTGCGCACGAGCTTCGTCGTCGGCCGAAACCGGGGCGCCGGCGGCGGAGCGCTGGCGAAACTCGCCCCGCTCGCCCGCTTCGGCCTCGGCGGGCCGGTGGGCTCCGGCCGCCAGGGCATGAGCTGGATCCACGAAGCCGACATGAACCGCCTCTTCGAGCGCGGCCTCACCGATCCTGCGATGGAAGGGGTCTACGTGGCGAGCAGTCCCAATCCCGTGAGCAATGCCGAGTTCATGCGCTGCCTCCGCCGTGCGGCACCGTGGCCCAAGGTGCCCTTGGCCCTGCCGGCCTTCGAGTGGATGGTCCGGATCGGGGCGCCGCTCCTGCTCCGCACCGATCCGGAGATCGCCCTCTATGGCAGGTACGTGAGCAGCAGCCGCCTCGAGCGGGAGGGCTTCACGTTCCGCTATCCACTCCTGCGTGAAGCACTCGAGGCGTGCTTCGCCCGTGTGGCCTGATCCGTAGCGAGTTCCTCTCCCACGGTAGGCTACGGTGTCGCCGGGCGGCGATCGGCCCGTTTGATAAACGTGGAGACTGTTTTATGCGCGGGTATCAGCGTGGGTGGCTTTCCGTGTTCCTCGTCGCCCTCGCGGCGATGGCTACGGCTCGGGCCGACTGGCCGCACTGGCGGGGCGACGGCGGCAACGGGGTGTCGCTCACGGCGAAGCCTCCGGTCACGTTTGGCCCGGAACACAACCTTCGCTGGAAGGCCGAGATCCCGGGCCGCGGCTCGTCGTCGCCGGTGGTGGTGGGCGACCAGATCTTCGTAACGACGGCCGTGCCCGTGGAGGGGGAGGCGGGCGCGTTCGACTTCCGGCTGCTCTGCCTCGACCGCGAGACCGGCCGCGAGGTCTGGTCGCGATCGTGCGTGAAGGCCGTGCCCCACGAGGGCACCCATGAGACGAACGGGTTTGCGTCGGCCTCGCCCTGCACCGATGGCGAACGGGTCTACGCCCACTTCGGCTCGCGCGGCCTGCACTGCTTCACGGTGGCCGGCGAGCACCTCTGGAGCCGCGACTTTGGCGACATGAC
>CAIKWU010000557.1 GCA_903831155.1 uncultured Planctomycetaceae bacterium
CGATTTTTACGCTGACGACATCGCCATTCGTAATCGCGATCGACGATGCTCGATGCTTCGGGAATGATCCAGCATATCCGACGATTGACTCTTTGAGAGAACTGGTTGCTGCGCTGTCGAGGTCATCGGTGACGGTATCGGTCGAGAATGACATGATCTTCATCCGGCGGGCGGCGGGAGCGAACTGACGCTGTGGAGCGGCCCGACACGAGCGACGTTGCCGAACCTCCGGTCGATAGGATCCGTGGGCTGCCGGTGTCGGCAAGGTCTTTTGGCGACACCGTGAGGCTCCTCGTGGCCTGGGCCGGAGAACGAGGTACGACGCGATACTTCGCCTGTGTGAACGCCCATTCGGCGGAAGTATCCCACCGTGACCGCGCCTTCATGCATGCCCTCCAGTCTGCCGACCTTCTGGTGGCCGACGGGGCTGGCGTAGTGGTGGCATCAAGGATGCTCGGCGGTCGAATCCGTGAACGTTCGACAGGCCCCGACCTCTTTATGGCCGTGTCGCAGGCACTCGACGACCTGGGCTGCCGATCGGTGTTCTATCTGGGCGGCACTCCCGCAACGCTCGAAAAAATCCGGGCTCGCCATGCGGAACGGTTTCCTCGTCTGACAATCGCGGGTACCTACTCGCCTCCGTTCCAGGCTACCTTCACCCCGTCGGATGTGACCGGGATGGCCGACATGATCAATCGCGCGGCACCGGACGTGCTTTGGGTCGGGCTGGGGGCTCCCAAGCAGGAGAAACTGGTCCTTGAGTTGCGGGACCGCGTTCGGGTTCCGTTGTGCGGTCCGGTCGGTGCGATGTTCGACTACTTCGCCGGAAACGTGCCGATGCCCCCCGTATGGGTCGAGCGAGCCGGGTTGCATTGGCTCTACCGGCTGACGAAGGATCCGCGTCGCCTTTGGCGTCGGAATCTCGACAGCCCCCTGTTCCTCATACGCGTCCTGTGGGACAGGCTGCGGGGTCGCGGCCCCGGCGGATGATGTCCTCGCGATACATGTTTTTCTCGGCCGTCGCGGCCGGCCGTCGTGGCGTTGGTCGGATGTCTGTATAGTCCGAAAAAGGTTTTTCCCGCCCTCTCACGCGAGACAGCACCTCCATCCAGCCATGCCATCCGCTTCGCGATCCATCCTCGTTACCGGCTCCTCGGGGCTTATCGGCAGCGAGGTGTGCACCTACTTCGACGGTCTTGGATGGAAAGTACACGGCATCGACAGCAACCAGCGTGCGGTGTTCTTCGGTCCGGCCGGTGATACGCGATGGAACCAGCAGCGACTCGTGTCGACGCTCACGAGTTTCACGCACCACGAGGCCGATATCCGTGATCGTCCTGCGGTACTCACGCTGGTCGAGCAACTGCGGCCCGATGCGATCGTGCATACCGCAGCGCAGCCGTCGCACGACCGTGCGGCCTCGATCCCGTTCGACGACTTCGACACCAACGCGGTGGGCACGCTCAACCTGCTCGAGGCGGCGAGGCGTCATGCCCGCTGTGCGCCGTTCGTCCACATGTCGACCAACAAGGTCTACGGGGACGCCCCCAACGAGATCCCCCGGGTCGAACTCGAGACGCGTTGGGACTATGCGGACCCGGCGTTCGCCCACGGAATTTCCGAGACGTTTCGGATCGATCGCAGCAAGCACTCGCTGTTTGGGGCGTCAAAGGTCGCCGCCGACATCATGGTGCAGGAGTATGGCCGGTATTTCGACATGCCGACATGCTGCCTTCGCGGCGGCTGTCTGACCGGCCCCTCTCATTCGGGCGTTGAACTTCACGGGTTCTTGAGTTATCTCGTGAAGTGCAACGTGGAGGGGCGGCCATACACGGTGTTTGGCTACAAGGGCAAGCAGGTCCGCGACAACATCCACTCCCGGGACGTGGCGGAGTTCATCGCCCGATTCATTGCGGAGCCAAGGTCTGCCGCCGTCTACAACATCGGCGGCGGCAAGGACAACAGTTGCTCCATCCTGGAAGCCTTCGCCCTCGTGGCCGATCGGACAGGAAAGCCGATGCAGTGGACGTATGACGAGCGGGC
>CAIKWU010000558.1 GCA_903831155.1 uncultured Planctomycetaceae bacterium
CCCGCCAGCACTGGCCCACAATCGGCCGGGCACTCGCCGCCGCCCTCGTGATCGCCGCAGCCTGGGGCAAGATCCCGCTGCCGTCGATGCCCTCAGCCCCAGCCGTGACCGTAGTGGTGGAGACGCCTTCCGTGGAGATGCAGACGTTGGTGCGGCCCGTGGCTGATGCGATGCGTTCGGTGCCGCACGGCGACCGGATGCTCTGGGCTTCCACTTGGAGCAAGTGTGCCACCGTCGTGGCTGGCGACGCCGTGACCACCGAGGTGGTATTCACCGACACCCGATCCCTGCGGCTGTTCACCACGCTGGCTCTCGACATCGCTTGGCGTCGCATCGGGCACAACACGCCCGGCAGCAATGAGCCGCTCAGGGCCGCCGTAGAGGCCGCCTACGGGCAGGCAATCGGTACCGAGGTGGTGCCAGTCACTGCGGACACGCGAAGCCGTTACGAGGCATTTGCGAAGGCCGTGGCATGGGCCGGCGTCAACGGGGGCTGACGCATGGCGGACTTCGTACCACTCTTCGGCTACAGCCCAGACAGGGAAGGCACGACGGCCTTCCTCTCGACGCTGGCCAAGCCAACGCTCGCCCAGGCTGGGCCGGATCTCGCACTCGACGAGTCGCGTGACGTGTTCCTGGGCTCGGCTTTGCTCAGCGTCGCGCCGGATTGGAAGCGTGGCAGCCAGAAGATTGGCTCATGCGTGGGCTGGGGCTGGGCTCTGTCCTGCGACATCCTGGCTGCCTGCGACATCCTGCTGCGAAACGAGGCCGAGACCTACGGCGGCCGGGTGCTCGAGGCGAGCATCTATGCGTTCTCTCGCGTCGAGGTGCGTGGTGGCCGCAACCTAGGCGGCGACGGCTCCTATGGCGGTGCTGCCGCCAAGGCCGTCACGAAGTTTGGCACGCTGCACTATGGCCAGGACTACGGCGGCCAGCGATTCACCGACAACAGCGGCACCCGCGAGAAGACCTGGGGCCGGGACGGCGTGCCAGACTCGCTGGAGAAGTACGCCGCCGAGCACAAGGTTGAGTCCGTCGCGTTGGTCAAGTCGTTTGAGGATGCGGCGAAAAGCATTCAGAACGGCTACCCGGTGGCCGTCTGCAGTGGGATGGGTTTTTCCATGACGCTGCGTGATGGCTACATGACGCCGATGGGCGGGTGGGCTCATTGCCAGATGGCAGCAGGCGTCCGCTGGAGTCCTGAGCCCGCCATCCTCGTCGTGAACTCTTGGGGTGACTGTTATCAAGGCACCTTCGACAAGAACTTGCCGCCGCAGTTTCAGCGTTCTGCCGGCTGGGTAAAGGCCAAGGACTTCACGCGAATGATTGGCCCTGGCGAGGACTCTTTCGCCCTCGCCGGCTACAGCGGATTTAAGCCCAGGACGATGCCCGACAACTGGCTAAGAGGTGTGCTGTGAGATTCCTGCTGTGCCTGGTTGTCGTGCTGGTTGGCTGCGTTCTGACGCTGCCCGAGGATCACACGCTCTCAGCCGACATCGCCTGCGAGACAGCCCGCATGGTCACGCAGCTGCGGCACGAGATCGCTCCGACGCCCGTGAGCGACAAGTGTGAGAACTGCGACGGCACCGGCAAGATCGGCGACGGCAGGATTGTGATGACCTGCCCGGTCTGCAAAGGCACCGGCAAGAAGATGCAGAGCGTTTGCAAGGACTGCCCAAAATGACCCGCTCAGAACTCACCGCCGCCGTGTGGGACGAACTGCCGAAAACCCGGTACTTGCTCGGCCGTCGCCGCGTGGACCGGCTCATCGAGCGGACGCTGAAGCGGTGGCCAGTGCCAGTGCTTTACCAGTGCGATGCGGCACAGACCAACGTTGTAGGCCAGCGCCTGGCCCGAAGCATCGAGCGGCAAGAGACAGCCGAGTACGGCATGGGATTCATCGCCAGCGTTTTGCTGGCTGCCATCATCGGCGAGATCGTCAAGATTCTCATACGTCGCTGGCTGGAGAATCGCACCGAGATGCTGGAGGCGTTGGCATGACTGAGGCGGCGAAAGACACCATGCTGTCGGTTCTCCGAGACTACGGCTTCAGCGTGGTCGTGGCCTTGGCTTGCGGCTGGGTTCTTAGGCAGGACGTGTTGCTGCCGTTGGTGGAAGAGCACAGGGAGTTCGTAAAGTCTCTCAGCGAGACGCAGCGCGAGATCTCGCAAGCGATCGGCGAGCAGACACGCTTGCTCTATGCGTTACAACCACGGGCGAGCGATCTGCCGCAGGAGAACTGAGCCATGCCGATGTCACCGCGACTACTGAGGCCGAGAGCGTCGGGGTTTAATCCCAAAAATGTGCTTGGGCTTGCCG
>CAIKWU010000559.1 GCA_903831155.1 uncultured Planctomycetaceae bacterium
CCCACGTAGCCGACGGTCGCGCCGGTCGTGTCGGTCCTCCGCCAGATCGTGTCGCCTATGCCATCGCCGTTGAGGTCGATGGCGGGGCGGGTCGTCCAGTTGCCCAACGTGACCGTCGCCCGGGCCGCCGTCGTACCACCGGCGTCCAGTGGCGAGGCCGGATGATAGATCGACGAGAGCGTGGTGCTGAATCCGCCGTTGTCGTCGTAGGGCAGCGCGTAGGCGCGACCATCGATGAACACGTCGTAGCCCATCAGGTTGTGGAGATACTTCGCGTAGCCGCTCCAGCGCTCCCCGCCGGGATACATGTCGAAGAACAGGAGCATGTCCGGGACCGGGGTATTGCCCGTGAACGTCGCGGGCGTCCAGACGGTGACCGTGTCCTTGGCGACGTCGATCGCGGTGATCTCCATGGGTACGCTGAAAATCTTCCAGCTCGACACGTTCATGCCAACGGTCAGCGCGGTGGTGGGCGACGGCCCCGAGAGCGTGCCGACGGGCAACTGGTAGGTGACGCTCTTGCCGTCGCCAGAAACCTGGCCAGGCTTGGATTTTTCAACCGTCTGCCAGGACGTGCCGTAGCCACGGGCCATCGCGGTGACGATCTGGTTCTCGAGGCTGCCGAGCGCCGTCGCGATGCCGGTGTACGCGGCTGAAGGCCCCTCGGGAGCCTGCGCGCTGTTGGCGAACACGCCGTCCGCTGCAAACACCATCTGCGAGGGAGACTCGTTTCCGCCCGAGAGGTAGCTGCCGGAAAACATCCACGCGGGCGGCGAGGGCACCGAGTTGCCAAACGGATCGGTCTTCGTGGCTGGCGAGTTGGTCGTGAAATACGGGTAAAAAATGTTGTAGGTTTCCCCGGTCGCGACGTTGGCCATCTGGAGCACGGCGTAGGTGGCCGTCGTTCCGGCGGTTGACGTCTGCTGGATCGTCGTCACGGTGCCGGAATAGACCGTCGGGCCGCTCGTGCCGGTCACCTCGAGCCGGAGTTGGCCTGGCCGAGCCCGCCAATGGGCGAAGAAGTCGTCGATCGCGTTGCCGCCGTTGACGTTCGTGGTGCCGTTGACTGCCGGGCCAAACCACGTGTTGAGCCCGGTCGCCGGCGGCGTGTAGATCGTCACGAACTGGCCGGCCGCCGTGGAGAAGGGATTGCTCGTCGCCTGGCTCGCGGTCTGAAGCGTGATCGTGTTCTTGGACGCGTCGGCGGCGGTCACCAGCGTGCCGGCCGGCAGCAGGCTCCCGAACACGAAGAACGTGCGGGCCAGCTGTCCCTGTCCGTTGAGGAGCTGCCCCGCCGTGCCTGCCGGCACAGTCAGTTGCGCCGTCCATGCGCCCCTTGAGCCGCCGAGCTGTCCCACGGAGGTGACCAACGTCTGAAGCGGCTTGCTCTTCGCCGCCTGCTGTACGATCACGTCCTGCGGCGACAAGATTCGCAGCGGCGGACTGCCTGCAGACAGTCCGGGAACGACGCAATCGAGGAACGGCGTGATTTCGGCCTCGGTCATCGCCGTGGCGAAGTCCGAAAACATCTCCGCCCGCGACACGGTCGAGATCGTGCCTGATCCCGCTGGGTTGATCGGGTCGAGCGGCGTCGTCTGCAGGCGAAACGGCAGGCCGAACTGGTCCACCTGCGTGGTGTCCACGATCAGCGTGAACGTGCTCGAGTCGGAGTTCGGCGTGATGGCAAACTCGGCGAAGTCATACACATAACTCGCCGCGGAGGTGGCGCTCCCACCGGTCACCTGCACGACATCATCCACCAGGCCGATCGTGATCGCCGGGTTGAAAAACGAGAGCGTGACAGGACTGGGAACGCCGGCACTGATCGAAGTCGAGGCCGTGGCAGCGTTCGACAGGACCACGCTCGACTGGCTGAAGCTCAGCGTCGCATCCGTCTTGGCCGACTGGGTCAGCACGCCGGCCGCGAGCGTGACGGTGCCGGTGCCCGGTGTCGTGCCTGGGACAACGGCCTGCACCGTCGTGAGATTTGCGAGACCCGGGCCTGTCACGAGCATGCCTGCCGAGAGCCCGCTCATGCTCGTCACGGTGAAGCTGTTGACGCCACTGGCAAAGGACGCGGTGGTCTGAACAGGCGGAGAGGACGAGTTGACCGAAAGCACCGTGGTGGCGGTGGGAATCCCGGGGCCCGTCACCAGGCTGCCAGAGAACAGGTTGCCCGCACCGACCTGGCCGGTGCTGATGCCCTGCACTCCGACGGTCGCATTGCCCGTGGTGGTGGTGGCCGACGAGGTCGCGTCGGCGACGGTCGAGTAAGGACTCGTCGTGAAGTAGATTCGTCCGCCCACGATCGTCGTGCCGGCGTCGAAGCGAATCGGTTTGCCGGCGAGATCGGCGAGCGTGACGGGCGGGATGGCCGTGGTGGCCGAACTCGTGATCGGTGTCGCGATCCCGGTGGACGTGTCGATCTGAAAGGGCACGGTCGGAGCGGTCAACGCCGTACTCACCTGGCCCGTCACCCACACCCAGACCTGGCTATCCGCTACCGCGCCAGACTGGTTGGAAAAATCGAAATCGACGTAGTTCGCGGAGAGGGCCAGCCGCCGCTCGAGCGGCTCGATGGCGGGCCGTCGGGACTTCGAGGGCCGGTCGACCCGCCCCTCGCGAAAGAGCGATGCCATGATGGAAGCCGCTCGCATGGATCGCCCCTTTGTGATGACCATTCAATCCCGCGATCCACCGGCCACTCTCTCGGTCCTACCACCGTGACATGCTGACCGCAACTTCGCGGCGGGCTCTTTCGGGCCGTTTCCTTCCTCGCCGCGAGGGGCGGTCCGATCACCGCGGTCGATCCCACGCGTCGCCTACCCGCACATCGGCAGCGCGCGGGTGATCCGCGCGAGCGACTGCTCGCGACCGAGGATCGCCAGGCAGTCGTAGAGGCCCGGCCCCACCGTCTTGCCCGTCACCGCCACGCGGACGGCGTGCACGAGGTCGCCCACCTTCACGCCCGCCGCCTCCACCACCTGCTTGAGCGCGGCCTCGAGCGCCGCCGGCTCGAAGGGCTCGGCCGCCTCGAGCGCCTTCGCATAGGCCTTGAGCAGATCACCGACGCCCGGCTTCGCGAGCCGCTGCTTCACCGCGGCCTCGTCCATCGGCGGCTCGTCCACGAGGAAGAAGTCAGCGTAGGCGAGGATGTCGCCCGCGACTTTCAGCCGGTCGCCCGAGGCCTCGATCACCTTCTTCACCGTCGCCACCGCCTCGGCCGCCGGTGGATCACCCACGAGCTTCGCCCTCACGAGAAACGGCAGCATCAGGGCGAGCTTCTCGTCGGTGGACCGCTCGCCCATGTAGTGGTCCTGCACGGCCCAGAGCTTCTTGGAATCGAAGCTCGCCGGCGAGGAGTTGATCCGCTCGAGCGTGAAGTGCTTGATCAGTTCGTCGCGACTGAAAAACTCGGTCTTGTCGTCGTACGACCAGCCGAGGAGCGCCAGGTAGTTGTCGATCGCCCACGGCAGATAGCCGACCTCGCGGTAGAAGTCGACGATCACCGGATTGAAGGTGTCGGCCTCGGCCTTCAGGCCCACCCGGTCGGCGATCTTCATGCCGTGGTCCATCACCTGCTTGAAGTCGGCGTTCTTGAGATACTGCGCGAGCTTCCGCTTCGAGAGCTTCGTGCGGCTCCCCGGCTCGGCCACGAGCGGGAGGTGTGCGTAGGTCGGCAGCTCGTAGCCGAGCGACATCGCGATGAACGCCTGCCGCGGCGTGTTGGAGAGGTGCTCCTCCGCCCGGATCACGTGCGTGATCTCGAAGTCGTGGTCGTCGACGACGCTCGCCAGATGGTAGAGGCAGGAGC
>CAIKWU010000560.1 GCA_903831155.1 uncultured Planctomycetaceae bacterium
CCGCGGTCGCGGTCGCCGAGCATCGCGGCGGCGTTGCCGCCCTGCACCCACAGCCTGCCGTCGCGGTCGAACCCGATGTTCGAGAAGCCGCCGATCGCCTCCCGAACGGGATCGGTGAGGTGCGCCGGGAGGGGCTCGAAGACCACGCCGTCGAAGCGGGTGATCCGGGTCGGCGAGGTGCAGTAGAGGACGCCGTCGGAGGCGAACGCGACTCCGTTGATCGGCGTCTCGGGCAGTCCGTCGTCGTCGGTCCACCACTGCAGGGCGAACCGGCCATCGCGGTCGAGAGTGAAGGCGGCGGAAGCCGTGCCGGCCGCCGAGACCGCCAGGCAAGCCGCAGCGACATGCAGTACCGCGGTCAGCCGGGCACCGCACGCTGGAAACCGCATGTCTGCCGCCTCGACTCTCGCGAACCGATCGCACTGGCTCGCCAGGCGATTGTATCGCACGCGGCATCCCGGACTCGCGAGCCCGCTCGTCCGGCTCCGTGGCCGCGAGCGGTCGCACGTTTATGCGACTCAGGCACGCTCAGCGGCGAATGATCCGCTGCGGCCCCATCTCGGGCCGCGCCGCCGTCGGGGATGTCCGGCCGCTGACGGCCTGCGTCACCGGCGCCAGGGCCACGGCGAGCCAGCCGTCGGCGACGATTGCCTGCACGGCCTGCAGGCCCCGCATGCGGGGATTCGCCACGACGGTGTCGGGCACGAGCGGCACCGGCCGCTCCTTCGGAAACATCTTGCCGAAGATCGTCCGCAGCCCGAACTCCATCCGCCCCTTGTGCCCCGGCCCACTGAGCTGCACCGGGCCCTCGCGTTCGAGCATCACCTGCATCCCCTTGATCGTGGGACGATAGGCCACGTGCCCCACGATGTCGTACCAGTTGTTCCGACGGCCGCTCTCGAGCGCGTCGAGGGCGACGTGGACGTGCACGAGACCGTCGTGGCACTCGACGCGGAGCGGTTCCGCTGCGGCGAAGGTGACGTCCACGCCGTCGGGCAGGTCGTCGGGAATCTGCGGCGGAATGCCCAGCTGGCCGCAGACGAATCGAGTGAGCTCCTCCAGCGACATCTTCCGGCCGGCGAGGTCGAACCGGCCGCAGGCATTGTTGACGCTCGACTCGTGGACCTGAATGCTGAACAGCGCGTCGTCTGGTGCCCGCGGCCGCGGAGTGTGGGCGGCGAGCTGGGAGTCGGCGGCGAGCCGCAGGCGGGCCGAGGCCACGCCGGCGGTCGTCTCGAGCGCCACGGCCGTGGGCTCGAGGCCGAGCCGGACCATCGGCGTCCAGAAGCGGTCACGGACGCGGCCCGCGGCCTCGGTGAGCCTCGGCTCGGTCTGCTGATCGACCTCCCGGCAGGCCCGCGTCACGATCTTCACATTCACCTCGCGGCTGGCCTGCGCGAGGTTCTCGTCGTGCTGGTTGCGGGCGATGCCGCGGACGAGTGTCCCCATCAGGGGCACGGAGTCGAACCCGGTCTCGATTCCGGCGAGTCGCGACTGGTTCGATGCCGAGCCCCGCGCCGGCCCGAAGTTCAGGCCCCGACCCGACACCTGGATCGGCTTGTGGACCGTGAACGCCGAGACGCCCTGGGAATGGATCGCGACGGCCCCGGCCTCGGTGACCGTCCGCGACGACACTTCGCCCATCACCAGCAGGTCGAGCCGGATCTCCGTGGGGTGGGGCGTGAAGCGGACGCCCGTCGACTGCTCGACGGTCTTCGTGCCGCGGACCTTCCTGCCGAGCACGTAGTCCTGAAGCGGTCCGCTCGTCACTGTCGATTCCGGAAGCAGCCGCTCCAGGAACTCCTCGTGGATGGCGATCCGCACGTTGGGCGAGAGGTAGTGATCCTGGACCGCACGCTCGAGGCCGCGGCTGGCCCCCCGGTCCGAGGCGACGACGGCGCGGAGCGAGTCGCGGACGACGGCGGCATCGGTGGCCAGTCGCGATGCTTCGAACCGCTCGACGGCGTGCAGCAGACGGCAGGCTTCCGCCGCGGCGAGCCCCGGGCTGCCGACCGATTCCTCGGCCGCGGTAGTGCCGCTGCCCGAGAGGGCGAGGCAGCCGGCC
The DNA here is from genome assembly GCA_903831155.1 of uncultured Planctomycetaceae bacterium. GTDB lineage: Bacteria > Planctomycetota > Planctomycetia > Pirellulales > UBA1268 > QWPN01. The sequence goes on from CAIKWU010000560.1 coordinate 2,066, forward strand.
GCCGCGGCCCGCCAGACGGCGATCCGCCGCGCCACCGCGAGGGCGGCGCGACGCACCTGCGACGCCGCCGCCGGGAGGCCGATTCCGTCGGCGACCGCCATGCCCTCGTCCACGCGGTCACCGAGTTCGATCAGCAACGCGTCGGTCGCCGCGTCGCCCGGTCCGCGCGTGGCGACGACCGCGTCGAGCGCGGCCATCGTCGTGGTGGCCCAGGTTGCCTGCGGGCTGCCCGACTCGGTGGCCAGTCTGCCGAGCTGATCCACCAGCGTCGTCGGCGTCGGCCATCCGGTCGCGGGGCGCTCAGCGTCGTTATCCGGTGGCGGTCGCGCCGAGGCTTCGTCTTCCTTCTGCCCGATCCGGTCCCGCACCCGGTCGAGCAGCCGCCCGCCGAGGGGTCCAGCCTGGCCGGTCGGCGCATCGGCCCTCGTAGACACCTCGCCGAGACGCTCCCCGATCCGGCCGAGAAGCCGACCTGTCCGCGGTGGCTGCTCACGGCCCTTGGGCGGGGCATCGGACCAGTTGACCCCATCGGGGTCGGTCCAGCCCGCACCGGGCAGAGGTGCGGCCGCCGCTGGCTGCTCGCGAGCGGGCGGCGACGTCGGCGGCAGCACGGCGGGCGAGGGCTTCACGCGCGTCACCAGTTCCCGCATCGCCTCTTCCGGCGGCGGCACGGGGGTCGGCTCGCCCGGCGCGAGTTCGGGCGTGGCGGGCTCGACGGGCGTGGGCAGCAGTGGTTCGACCGCCGGCCCGGAGGCGAGGGGCGGCGTGGCCTCGACTGTTTCAGCTGCGGGAATGTCCTCGGACCGGGCGGCCGTGGGGAGCGCCTGCGGCACGACCGCCGCCGTGATCGGGGCCGACCTCGCATCGAGCGCGAGCCGCTCGGGTCGCGGCGGTGGCTTCGTCGCCAGCAGGACCACGTCGACGGGAAGCTCGTCGGCGATCGCGATCGGCGGCTGCTCGGCCTCGACGACCGCCTCCTCGATCACGAACGATGAGCCGGGCGGCGGTTCCCAGATCGACGGCCCTGAGAGCGACAGCGTGAACGCCATCCCCGTGACGAGGGCGACCGCCATCACCGGGCCCACGCGCCCGCCCGCGCTGCCGCTTGTGCTCGACATGTCGCTGCCGTCCGCCCGCGGAGATGCGGGGGCGTCGCCGCCCCCCTGCCACACGCAGGGTTGGATCGACAGGCAGGACCGGAAAAATCGATTTCGACGGTCATCGCCGGCAAGGTGGCCCCGTCTTCCGGCGCGAGGCTGGCAGCCTGCGGCGACCGGGCAGGATGGGGCCTTGCGGGCTCAGCCGTTCCGGGCGAGCCGCGGCTCCTCGAGGACCGCCGTCCAGGCGTCGACGAGCACGCCGAGGTTGGCGTTGCGATCGACCGCGTCGAGCGCGTCGAGCGTGCATGCGGCGGCGGCAGCGACGCGGTCGGGGTCGCCGCTCCAGGCATCGATGGCTGCGGCGCCGTCGGGCCTCTCCGTCGTCCCCTGCCCGCCCGCGGTGTGGCGGCCCGCCTCGCGGAACACCTCGAGCGCGGCCTCGAGGGTCGCCCGCAGCCGCGCCCGACGGGGCGGCGCCTCCTTTCCCGCCGCCTCGACGAACGCGAGGGTCTCGCGGGCGAGGTCGACGCTCCGCAGCGGACGCGTCGCGAGCAAGTCGAAGAGGCGGCCACGGAACGACGTCGACTCGGGATCGAGCAGGAGCCGGCCGCGGGCGAGGCTGCCGCCGCAGGCGTCGGCGGAGCGGTCGAGCGCCGCCGCCTCGACGGCGGTTCCCGAGGCGGCCGTCTCCCGTTCGAGAATCCGCCGCACGACCTCCGTGGTCAGCGGTGCGAAGCGGATCACCTGGCATCGCGAGCGGATCGTGGGCAGCTGCCGCTCGAGCGCCGTGCCAACGAGCATGATCGCTGCACCGTCGGGTGGCTCCTCGAGCGTCTTGAGCAGGCAGTTGGCCGCCTCGTCGGAGAAGTGATCGGCGTCCATGATCACCGCCACCTTCCTGGTGGCCAGGGCGGGCCGGAGGAGGATCCGCCAGCAGAGCCCGTCCCGCATGCGGTGCTCGTCGTCGCCGATCAGCAACTCCAGCGGGATGGTGGATCTGTCTTCAGGCTTGCGGACGACGTCGATGTCGGGATGGCTGCCCGCCTCGGCCTGCACGCACGACGCGCACCCGCCGCAGGCGACGAGCCCCGGCCCGGGCCTCTCGCAGGCGAGCGACTTTGCCAGCGCCAGCGCGAACGTGCCCTTGCCCACACCGGGCGGTCCGACGAAGAGATACGACCCCGCGATCCGGCCGCGGGCGTGGGCAGCGGCGAACCGTTCGGCGATGGCGTCGTGCCCCTCGATGCCCTGCCAGGCCATGCCGCCTCCTACGAGATCTCGGGGAAGCGGGCGGCGACGGCGGCCCGGATCGCGGCTGCGACCTCGTCGATGCCGGCCGTGGCATCGATCGTGACCACGCGGTCGGGCTGCCGCGCGGCCTCCGCGAGATAACCGGCCCGGAGTCTCGCCCGGTAGCCGTCGCCCCGGTTCTCGAGCTTGTCGAGCGGCCGGGCCAGCCGTCGGGCGCTCGTCTCGAGATCGACGTCGAGCAGGAGCACGAGGTCGGGCATCCGGCCGCCGGTCGCGACGCGGCCCACATCGCGGACGACCTCGGGGCCGAGGCCGCCGGCGTGGCCCTGATAGACGATGTTGGAGAGGAGGTAGCGGTCGGACACGACCCACTCGCCGCGACCGACCGCCGGCTCGATCACCTCGTTCACGAGCTGTGCCCGGGCGGCCATGTAGAGAAACATCTCCGCGGTCGGGGCCAGGTGCAGGTCGTGGCGATCAAGGAGAATCGCCCGGACGGCGTCGCCCACCGGCGTCGCGCCCGGGTCGCGGCAGGTGGTCACGGCTCGTCCCGTCGATCGGAGCCAGTCGGCGAGCCGGCCGATCTGCGCCGACTTGCCCGCGCCGTCGATGCCTTCGAGCGAAATGAAGCGACCGGTCGTCACGCGTGCTGTTCCGTTTGAGGCGACTGTTCAAAACCCCTGGGCGGCGAGCCAGCGGCGGCACTCGACCGTCCACGGGTGGAGCGTCTTGGCGGGATCGTAGGGACGCACGCCGAGGCCGAGGCCGTGGGGCCCCGTCTCGTAGACGTGCAGTTCGTAGGGCCGCGCGTGCGACTTGAGCTTCAGGCCGAGTTCGAGGATCGGCTCGAGCTTCACGGCCTTGTCTTCCCAGGTGTGCCAGATGAAGAGCGGCGGCACGTTCTCGTGGGCGGCCAGTTCACCCGAGAGCGTGCGGGCCACCTCCTCGTCGGGCGATTCTCCGAGCAGGTTCTTCCGCGAGCCGGCGTGCGTCTTCTCGGGGAGCATGCTCACCACGGGATAGCAGAGGATGCCGATGGCGGGCCGGGCCGACTCGCGGTCGATCGCGTCTGTGGCCTGCGGGTCGCCGGCCGCGCCGTGGATGCAGGCGGTGAGGGCGAGGTGGCCCCCGGCGGAACTGCCCATCACGCCCACCCGCTTCGGGTCGACGTGGAACCGCTCGTGCCCGTGCCGCACCAGCCGCAGCGCCCGCGACACGTCGCCGAGCATCACCGGATGGCGGTAGCCCTTGCTGCCGAGCCGGTACCGCAGCACGAAGGCGGAGATGCCCTGCGCGTTGAGCCACTTCGCGTAGTCGCTGCCCTCGTGGTCGGCGAGCGCGCCGTAGCCTCCTCCCGGGCAGATCACGAGCGCGGCCGATGGCGACGACTGCTTCGCCGCCGGCCACCAGGCGACGACCGGGATGTCGTGATCGGCCGTGCCGCGGGAGCCGGGCGCCTCGCCCTCCCAGAGCCGGATCGTCTCGGCGGCGCCGGTGGCCATCATGGACGGGGCATCGTCGGCGCGAACGAGGTGCGGCGCACCGACGAGCATCACGACCGCAAGGGCCGCGAGGGATCGAACTCGAGTGGCCATGGCTGCTCCTCCGGAACGCGGGTGGAAGGCGTGATCGGCATCATACGACCTGCGGCGGCCGGCTACCGCCCGGCGATCCGCTGGATCCCGAGCGGGTCGGCCGGGTCGAGCGGGGCGATCCGCTGGCAGACCTCCGCGGCGGCCTGCTTGCGGCCGATCTCCATCAGCGAGTGCACGAGCCCCTTCGCCGCCTGGAAGAAGGGCTTGTTGCCGTCGAGCTCGTAGGGCAGCGGCCGCGGCGAGCCGACGGCGTCGAGGGCGCGGATGGCGAGTTCGTAGGCCCGGCCGAAGTGGCCGCGGGCGAGTTTCGCGTCGTCTTCCTCCAGGGCGATCAGGCCAAGCTGCACGTGGGCCTCGAGGAAGTCGGGGCACTCGGAGAGCAGCCACACGAGCTCGTCGTGGGCGATCTCCGTCTCGCCCGCCTCCACCATCGCCTCGACCTCCTCGATGTCCTCCCTCCGCCTGCGGCTGCACCGCGGATGAACGAGCTCCCAGGCGGGACCCGTGGGCAGATCACGGCGGGCCACGGCGAGCTTTTCCTTGCCGCCGCGCCTGCCGCTGCGGCCGCCTGCCCCGCGATCGTTTCGTTCGTCGCTCATCGTCTCGAGGTCCGCTGCCAGAACCCTCCACTACACTGCCGACGGTTTGACCCCACGGGACCGGAGAGTGCAAGTGTCGCGGGCTGGAAAGGCTGCTGGAAAACGCTCCCGAGGACGGTCGCGAGGGGGCGGCATCGCCGACCCGGCCGGGGTGCGGCGGCGGCTCGCTCGGTGGTACGCCCGGGCGAAGCGCGACCTGCCGTGGCGGAGGACCCGCGATCCGTATGCGGTCTGGGTGAGCGAGGTGATGCTCCAGCAGACGCAGGTGGAACGGGTGAAGGACTTCTTCGCGAGGTTCATGCGGCGGTTTCCCACCGTCGGCGATCTCGCGAAGGCCGGCGAGGCCGACGTGCTCAAGCACTGGGAGGGTCTCGGCTACTACCGTCGAGCCCGCCAGCTTCATGCCGCGGCGAAGGCGGTGACGGCCGAGCACGCGGGCTCGTTCCCGACGTCGCTCGAGGGCCTGCGGTCGCTGCCGGGCATCGGCCGCTACACGGCCGGTGCGATCGCCTCGATCGCGTTCGACCTCCCGGCGGCGATCGTCGAGGCCAACTCCCGCCGCGTGCTCGCCAGGCTCGCCGGGCACGTTGCTCCGGTCGGCGGCGCGGGCGACGAGCCGATCTGGGCGCTCGCCGAGGCGCTCGTGCCGCGGCGCGGCGCCGGCGGCTTCAATCAGGCGCTGATGGACCTGGGCGCGATGATCTGCACGCCCACCCGGCCGATCTGCAGCCGCTGCCCGCTGGCGGGCGATTGCGCGGCGCATGCGGACGGCCTGACGGAGACGATCCCGGTGATGGCCGCGCCGCGGGCCACGAAGGAGATCCGCGAGACGGCGGTGGTGAGCCGGCGCGGCGACCGCGTGCTCGTCGTGCGTCGAGGCCCGGGCGAGTGGTGGGAGGGTCTCTGGGACTTTCCACGGGAGCCGCGGGGAGCCGCGGGCGAGCCGATCGGCCTCGTGCGGTATGGCGTGACGCATCACCGGATCGAGTGCACGGTCGTGGAGCGGCGCGTGAGCCGGGCGAGTTCGGCGGCCGCCGCACCGGCCGCCGCACGCCGCTGGGTGCCGATCGCCGACCTGGAGAGCCTCGCGATGACGTCGCCGGGCCGGAGGATCGCGGCGCTGGTGGCCGCCGGTGCGAAGCAGAGGTCCGCGCCCGTCAGCCGCGATGGGCCTTCAGCCCCACGGCGCGGCGGGGATTCACGGCCACGAGCCGGTCGATGGCCGCGTCGTCGAGGCTGAGGTGGTCGCGGAGGTTCTCACGGATCCGGTGCATCGACACGGTCGATCCGGCGAGATTGCCCGCTCCGGGGCGGCGGGCCGTCCCCTCGGCATCGACCACCACCTCGCCCTCGCCGTAGGGATAGCGGCCCGGCGGAAGCTTCGCCGCCACGATCGCGTCGGTCACCATGATGGTGCGGTCGAGGCCCGTGACTGCGAGGTAGTTGGCCAGGACGAAGAACGGAATGTGGACGCCGTCGGGGATGAAGCAGATCCAGAGCCGGTCGTGGAGAAAGAGCACCCGCTGGATGAAGTTGTCGTGCCTGGGCATGTCGAGGGCGCAGCCGTTGCCGAGGTGGGTGACCATCGAGAGGCCGGCGTCGATCGCGGCCCGCAGCTCGTCGAGCGAGGGGTCGCAGTGGCCGGCCGACACGGTGACACCCTGGCGGGCGAGGAACCGCGTGGTCGCCAGGCCGGCATCACACTCGGGGGCGAGCGTGACGAGCCGGAGGAGGCCGGAAGCGGCGTCGACGAGTCGCTGCGCGTCGTCCACGTCGGCGGGGATGATCTTCGCCGGGTCGTGGGCGCCGGGGCAGCCCGGCTTGCGGCTGAGGAACGGCCCCTCGACGTGGAAGCCCGCGATCATCCGGGCGATCGCCGGATCCCGCTCGCGGAACGAGACGAGCCGCGCGAGCTTCTCGCAGATTCCCCCGATGGAGTCGGTGATCACCGTGGCCAGGATGCCGTCGGCGCCGTCGGCGGCGAGCTCGTCGCAGGCCCGGCGGCACTGCTCGAGCGTGAGATCGCGGGAGCAGAAATCGGCTCCGGCGTAGCCATTCACCTGGATGTCGAAGCCGGTCACCACGAGCCATGCTCCCGATCACGATTCACGGGGCGACATGATACGCGATGGGGCTCGGACGCCCGGAGGCGAAGGGCCGCGGTCGGGAGTGCCCGAGGTGGATTCGGCTGCGGTTGGTTGCCGCGGCGGCGACCCGATGGGAACCTTGCGGGGTGCGGGCAGGGAACGGTCGCCCGGGCTTGCGTAACGTTTTCCACGGTCGCCCGTTGACCTTCTGCCCACCCTCGCCAGGAGTTCCACCATGCCTCTTCGCCGTCCGCCCGTGCTCGTCTCGTGTGTCGGTGTGGTTCTCGCGGCGGTGGCCACATCGGCCGCCGCCCCCCCGCTGCCGCTCGAGCGTGTCGTGCTCTTCACTTCCGGCGTCGGCTACTTCCAGCACGAGGGAACGGTGGCCGACGACGCCACCGTCGAGATGCAGTTCGCCGCCGATGACGTCAACGACCTCCTCAAGAGCATGGTGGTGCTCGACCGCGCCGGCGGCCCACCGACCGTGAGCTATGCCTCCCGCGATCCGGTCACCAAGACACTCGGCACGTTCGCCGTGAACCTCACCGACAACCCGTCGCTCGGCGACCTGCTCGGCCGGCTTCGCGGCCAGCGGGTGGAACTCGACGCCGCGACGCCCGTGGCGGGCACGATCGTGGGCGTGGAGCAGCGGCGGGTCGAGGTGGGCAAGGACCAGGCGGTCGAGAAGCAGTTTCTCACCGTGCTCACCGCCGACGGCCTGCGGTCGATCGCGCTCGACGCCGTCTCGCGGGTGAAGCTCGTCGATCCGAGGCTCCAGGGGGAGCTCGAGAAGGCCCTCGGGGTGCTCGCGCTCGCCGCCGACAACGAGAAGAAGGGCGTGAGCATCGCCTTCACGGGAAGGGGCGACCGGCCGGTGACGGTGGGCTACGTGCGGCAGTCGCCGATCTGGAAGACGAGTTACCGTCTGCTGCTCGACGCCGACACCGCCGTCACCAAGGCCGTGCTGCAGGGCTGGGCGATCGTGGAAAACACCACCGATTCCGACTGGAAGAACGTGCGGATGTCGCTCGTCAGCGGCCGGCCGATCTCGTTCGTGATGGATCTCTATCAGCCGCTGTACGTGCCGCGGCCGCTGGTCGAGCCCGAGCTCTATGCGTCGCTGCGGCCGCAGGTCTATGGCCAGAGCATGGCCGACGGCGAGAAGCAGTTCGCCCAGGCGGGACGGCGGCTCAACGAGCAGTCGAATCGCGGCCGCGACCTCGCCCGTCGCGAGATGGGGAAGGCGGCGGGGCCCGCGGCCCCGGCGGCGATGATGGCCGACAGCACGGTGATCGCCGGATCGATCGTGGATTCGGTGGGCGAGGCCGGTGGCGTTGGAGAGGGCGGGTTTGCGTTCGGGGTCGCCGGGGCCGCCCAGTCGCTCGCGCAGGGAAGCGATCTCGGCGAACTGTTCCGCTACGAGATCGAGAAGCCGGTCACGCTCGAGCGGCAGCGGTCGGCGATGCTGCCGATCGTCGGCGGCGAGATCGAGGCCGAGCGGGTGGCGATCTACGACGAGCGGGTGCTCGCCAGGCATCCGCTCTCGGGCCTCCGTCTCAAGAACACCACCGACTTCCAGCTCATGCAGGGGCCGGTGACGGTCTACGACCAGCGGGGCGGCTATTCGGGCGACGCGCGGATCGAGGACATGGCCCCCGGCACGGAGCGGCTGCTGAGCTACGCCGTCGACCTCGACGTGGAGGTCGCGCCCCGCACGCAGGGGCGGCCGGAGGAGATCGTCAACGTGCGGATCGTGAAGGGCACGCTCTTCGCCGCGCGGAAGCTCGCCCGGGCGAAGTTCTTCGACGTGAAAAACTCCGGCAAGTCGGCGGTCAAGGTGCTCATCGAGCATCCGCTCGAGAGCGGCTGGAAGCTCGTGAAGCCGGAGGCACCGACGGAGAAGGCCCGCGATCGCCAACGGTTCGCGGTGACCGCCGAGCCCGGCACGCCCGTCACGCTCGAGGTGGCCGAGGAAATGCCGGTCGAGGAGTCTCACGCGATCACGAACCTCGACGACAACGCGATCCTCTTCTACTCGCGGGCCAAGGCGACCTCCCCGGCCGTGCGGGATTCGCTCGCGGAGGTGGTTCGTCGCAAGCGGGAGATCGAGCAGATCGTTCGCGACCGGCAGGTGTGCGAGCAGGAGCTCGCCACGATCGACCAGGAGCAGGCCCGGATTCGCGGCAACATGGGAGCAATCGACCGCGGCAGCGACCTCTTCAACCAGTACGTGAAAAAGTTCACCGACCAGGAGAAGCGGATCGAAACGCTCCGCGGCGAGATCGCGGGATTGGTGACCAAGGAGCAGGAGGCGCGGAAGTCGCTCGACGACTATCTTCTGGCGCTCGACGTGAAGTGATGCTCGGCAGCCGGGAGGAGGAGCAGATCATGCGGGGACTCATCCGGGGCGTGGTGGCGACCGCGGTGCTCGGGGCGATCGCTCCGGCGATTCACGCGGCCGAAGCCGGGGCTGTGTCGACCGACGCCGCGAAGGCCGCGGCCGAGGGGATCGACGAGATCGCCTGGGATCTCGTGAGGGCCGCGGGGCCCGGCAACGTCGTGATCTCGCCGGCCAGCGTCTGGGAGGCGCTGGCGATGACGCACCAGGGCGCCCGGGGCGAGACCGCGGCGGAGATCGCCGGCGTGCTGGGAATGCCCGATGACAGGGCGGCGATCGCCGTCGCCGCGGAAGCCCTCCGGGCAGCCTTCGCCACGGCGAAGGGGAAGGCGATCACGCTCGACGTGGCCAATCGCCTCTGGACGCAGCGGGGCAAGGCCCTCGAGCCGGCGTTCACCACTGCGCTCGAGCAGCGGTTCGGCGCCGGGGCGGGCGTGGTCGATTTCGCGGCGATGCACGAGGCGGCCCGCGGCGAGATCAACGGCTGGGTATCGGCGCACACCGCGGAGAAGATCCCCGAACTCCTGAAGCCGGGCACGATCACGCCGCTCACCCGGCTCGTGCTCACAAACGCCGTCTACCTCAAGGCCCCGTGGGCCAAGCCGTTCGAGAAGTCAGCCACGCGGCCCGAGCCGTTTTCGCTCGAGCCGGGCAGGGCCGTGGACGTGCCGTTCATGCATGCGTCGGAGCGGCTGGTCGCCGGCCGCGTGGGCGAGGGCGAGGAGGCGGCGACGGTCTGCGAGATCCCCTACGAGGGCCGGCGGCTCGTGATGGTGGTGGTGGTGCCCGACGCCGTCGACGGCCTCGACGAGGTGGTCGGTGAGCTCGACGGCGACTGGCGGACGAAGTGGGCCGCCGGGCAGGGGGATGTGCGGCCGCGGCAGGTCCAGCTCTCGCTGCCGAAGTGGACGGCCCGCAAGCCGCTCGGGCTCAACGAGGCCCTGAAGGCACTTGGCATGACGTCGGCCTTCGATCAGTCGGCTGCCGACCTGTCGGGCATCGACGGCACGCGGGAACTCTCCGTGAGCGACGTCGTGCACGAGGGCTTCGTGGACGTGTCCGAGGAGGGCACCGAGGCGGCGGCCGCCACGGGCGTGATCGTCGGCGTTCGCAGCATGGCCCCGCGGCCGGAGGAGCCGCTCGTCGTGAAGGCCGACCGGCCGTTCGCGTGGGCGATCGTGGACCGCGAGACGGGCGCGGTCCTCTTTGCGGGCACGGTGGCGGATCCCCGCGGGTGATGCCTGGGTCGCCGTCACCGGGTGCGCCGCAGCCCGTCGGAGATCATGCTCGTAGCCGGGGGGGGTTTGTGAGTTTGAATCCCCACCGGAACCGAACGGGCCACGCGTTGCACAAATCTCCCCGTCGGCTGCGCGTGACTCCGACGGGCTGCTGCCGGGGTGCGCTGCAGGTCAGGTCGTGTCAGCTGGAAACCTCTCGCCCAGGAGGCCGCCCACGACCAGGCCGACGATCGGCACCCACCACCAGCCGTTGGCGGCGCGTTGCGGCGATCGGAGATCGCGAAGATCCCGGCGGTTCCCTGCGGGCCGAGCACCTGACGCGTGCCTCCGTCGAAGGCGGCGAACGCGGCCGCCACCTGCGCGACCATGCCGAGGCCGAGCATCAACAGGACGAACGTCCCGAGGAACTCGGCGAGCGTCTCCCGCAGCAGCGAATGGTCGTCACGCGACGTGCTCTCGGCCCTCCCGCTTATCGGCTTGCCGCAACGTTCTACGCCATCCGCATTCGAGTGCGGCATGAACTCAGCGAGGGGCTGCCCGTGCCCCGGGAGCCGGCGTATGCCGACAAGCGAAGCCACGATGGCGAAGCGCCGTCGGCATCCGAGTGAGCCGAGGCCACGATGGCCGAGGCGAACGTCCGGCGACGGGGCATGGGCAGCCCCGAGCCAACCGAACGTCCGGCGACGGGGCATGGGCAGCCCCGAGCCCCAAGCAGCCCCTGCGTCCAATCGCCTACGCGAGGATCGCCTTCACCACGGCCGCCGGCTCCACCCCGGTGAGCTTCGCGTCGAGGCCCATGAAGGGATAGGTGAACCGCATGTGGTCGATGCCGAGCAGGTGGAGCATCGTGGCGTGCAGGTCGCGGACGTGCACCGGATCGGCGACCGTGAAGTAGCCGAAGTCGTCGGTGGCGCCGTGCGTCATGCCCCCTTTGATGCCGCCGCCGGCGAGCACCATGCTGAAGCCCTTGATGTGGTGGTCGCGACCGATCGCCTTGCCCTCCCCCTGCCCCATCGGCGTGCGGCCGAACTCGCCGCCGATGACGACGAGCGTGTCGTCGAGCATGCCGCGGCGGGCGAGGTCGGTCAGCAGGCCCGAGGCGGCCGTGTCGGTCGGC
>CAIKWU010000561.1 GCA_903831155.1 uncultured Planctomycetaceae bacterium
GCGGCGTTCAGCCTGCCGCGGCCACACTCGGGCGGCCAGCCTGGCGTCGGAACGTGACCGCCGCAACGGCCGCCGCCACGAGCAGCAGAATGCCGCCCGCATAGAAGGGGGCGCCCAGCCGCCAGTCGTCGGCCGGGAATCCCGACACGGCCACGAGCAGGGCCGACCCGATCGCGGGCGCCAGGGCCGCCGCCACGCTGTTGAGCGACGCGAGGGATCCCATCACGCGGCCCTGCGACTCGTTGCCGGCAGCTTGTGACACCAGCGTGGTCATCGCCGGGCCGCACATGAAACCGAACACGTTGCCGACGATCGCCAGATAGACCATCCAAGGCGCCCATGCCAGTCCGTAGGCCGTGAAGGCCAGCGCGGCGGAGAGCAGCCCGACCATCGTCAGCCACTGCGGCGACCGCCGCGCCAGCACGAGGCGGATCAGGCCTCCCTGGGCCACGACGAGCATGAGCCCGTAGGCGAACAGCGACCAGCCGGTCTCCCGCGGCCCCCACCCAAACTTGAACTTCATCACCAGCGCCCAGGTCGCCGGGAGGATGAACTGCGCCAGGTAGGCCAGGGAAATCACGGCCGCCAGGGGCCCGACGCCGCCCAGGCTGGCCAGGTGATGGATCGAGGCGAACGGCGTGAGCCGCCGCCAGAGCACGGGCATCCGTTTCTCGGCCGACAGCGTCTCCGGCATCACGACCATGCCAAAGACCGAGTTGACCGCCGCCAGCCCTCCGGCCACGAAAAAGGGCAGCTGCAGGTCGATGCCGCCGAGCAGTCCGCCAAGCACCGGTCCGAGGATGTATCCGAGCCCCACCATCGACCCGATCAGCCCGAACCGCTGTCCGCGCTGTCCGGGCTCGGTGACGTCGGCGACCGCCGCCTGGGCGATGGCCACGTTCGACTGCGAGAACCCGCTCAGGAACCGCAGGGCCACGATCGCCGCGAGCGACCGGGCCAGGCCGGTGAGCACGAGACAGCCGGCCATCACCGCGAAACTCGTCAGCAGCACGGGCCGGCGACCGAATCGGTCGGACAAAGCCCCCAGGATCGGTGCGCCGATGAAGTTCGCCGCCCCGAAGCTGCAGGCCACGACGCCATACCAGAAGGCGGTGTCGGCCTTCGAGCCGACGAAACTGCCCACCAGCGCCGGCAGCACGGGCATGATGACGCCCACGGCGATCATGTCGATGAGCACCGCCATCATGATGAAGAAAATCGTGCCGGTCGGACGGAGCAGTGTCATCTGGGGGCGGCTATAGTCACGGTTTGGATCGCCATCTGGAGAGCGGACATGAACTCGCGGATCATAGCAGGCTGCCTCGCCTCCCTCGGCGTCCGATCCGGCTCGGGACTGCCGGGATTGCTCGCGGCGACCTCCTGTGATCGCGTTGAACTGCTCCAGACGCCCGACCTCTGGGGGCACGATCCCGCCGACAACTCCTACTGGCTGGCCTCGGATCCGACGCCGGCCGCCGCGCTGCCGGCGGGCACCCGGCGGCTGCTCGATGCCATCGAGGAGGTGATCGCAGGGGCCGAGCACCTCGTCGACATCGCTTCGCTCGAGCAGTTTGCATCGGGCGGGTTTGCCGCGGCCGTGCGTCGCGGCCTCGCTCGGATCGCGGCCCGCCGGGCCCCGGTGACCATCCGCATCCTGTACGGACGGCATCGCTTCACGAAGCACACGGACGCGGACTTCGACGCCTTCGTGCAGGACATCACCGCCGGCCTGCCGGCTGACTGCGGCCTGCGGGTGCACGCCTGCCGAATGGAGACATCGAATCACCCCACGCGGCCCTCGTGGAATCATGCCAAGATCGTGGCGGCCGACGGCCGTGACGCCATCGTCGGCGGCCATAATCTCTGGGCCGACGACTACCTCGGCTTCGCGCCCGTCCACGATCTCTCGGCCCGGTACACGGGCCTGGCCGCTCGCGAGGCCCACCACTTCCTCGACCTGCTCTGGGACTGGGTGGCGCGTGAGCGTGCGGTGCCGTCCGGCATCGGCTCCGTGCGTGTCAGCGGTTGGTCACGGGGCAGGGTGGAGGCTGACGCGGCGCCGCTGCGAGTCGCGCTGCCGAACGGCACGCCGGGTGCGATCGACGTGCTGGCGGTGGGCCGGCTCGGGACGGGCGTGCTCGCAGATGCAGCGGCTGCCGGCATCGGTGCCGCCGTCGCGGCGAGCAGCTTCCGGCAGGCACGGGCGGCGATCCGCCTCAGCCAGATGGATTTCGGCTTTCACTGGGACGGCGTCAACTTCTGGTCGGAGGACGTGGTGGCGGCCCTGGCGGACGTGCTTGTCGCCCCCGACCGCCGCGTGGAAGTGTGCGTGGTGCTCAGCGAGCCGGGGGCGAAGACAGCCGCCGGCGCGCCGTATTCCTTCGGCACCACGCTCGCCGACATCGTGGCGAAGATGCGGTCGGCGATCGGCGATCGGGCGGTGACCGGCAGCATGCACGTGGCGCCGCTGCGGTTCTCGGATGCCGGCGATCACTGGCGGCACGACGGGCGGGAATTGAAGATCATCAACCACGCGAAGCTGTGGATGGTCGACGACCGTGCGTTTCACATCGGCTCCGACAACATCTATCCGCACAACCTCCAGGAGTTCGGCTACGTGGTTGAAAGCGACGCGCTGGCGGGCACGGTGCTCACCGAGTATTGGCAGCCGCTCTGGCGGCACTCCGCCCGCGTGGCCGTGGCCGTGGCCGGCGGACGCTGACCGGGGCGTCCGGCCCGTCGAGAGCTTGACTGCACCGCGAGTTGTCGACCTACGGCCCGCGGCGAACGGCGGGTAGGATGTCGGCATGGCGGACGACTGGTACTACGCGCGGAAGGGTGAACGCTTCGGGCCCGTGCCCATCGCGAAGCTGAAGACGCTCGCGGATCAGGGCTGGCTTGCCGGCGATGACCTTGTCTGGAACTCGTCGATGGCCGAGTGGCGGCCCGCGTCGAGCGTGAAGGGGTTGTTCAAGAGTTCGCTCGTGGAGTCGCTGGGGTCGGCGGTCGATGGCGTGATCCCCGGCATCCGGCCCGTGGCGGCCGACGACACCGCCGCGAACCGCCCCGCCGGGGCTCGCGGGTTGGAGTCGATCTTCGGCCCCGACGTCTTCGTCGATCTCGGCCCACGGCATGTCGTGGCGGCATGCGGAGCGTTCGTGGCGGCCCTCGGCATCGCGTTCACCGCGATCGCGCCTTCGTCGCTGGCGCTCGCGTTCACCCTCGGTGGGCTCGCCCTGGCGGCCGCGGGGATGCACGTGGAAGTGGGGCAGCTCACGATGCAGGCGGCCGCGAACGTGGCCAGGGCACGCAGGGACGCCGCCGAGCGACGGCTGGAGGCGCAGCGGCTCGCGGTCGAGCAGAAGAGGCTCGAGGTGGAGGCCGCTCGGCTGGCTGCGGAAAAGGATGCCCGTGACCGGCCACCGCCCGTGCCGTCGGCGCCGGTCGCGGTTGCCGGCCATGCCGCCCCGCCGCCGATGCCGCCCGCCGGCGGGGGCCCGCGGCTGGTGCCGGCGGAGCACTATGGCCCGGGCGAGCACGTGACGGTGATCACGCATCCGCCGGTGCAGCGCTGGAGCCCGGGGCTGGCAGCGGTGCTGAGCTTCTTCGTGCCGGGGCTCGGCCAGCTCTACAAGGGGCAGATCATAAACGGACTGGTCTGGTTCTGCCTCGTGGGTGTGGGCTACCTTGCGCTCGTCGTGCCGGGGCTCGTGCTCCACTTTTTCTGCGTCGTGGGTGCGGCGAGCGGGAACCCTTGGACGCCGGGCCACATGGAAGTGGTGCGGCGTTAGGGGCGAGGATCATACCGACGTGTGGTTGTCAGGCCGATGCGGGAGATCGCATGAACGTTGAACGCGTGAAGTACGTGATCTGGGCCGCCGACATGGATCGGGCCGTCCGGTTCTGGCGAGACACCTTCGGAGGCCGCCTGCTCAAGCACAACTCCGTGATCGCGGAGGTGGAGATCGCCGGGGCCGTGATCGGCATTCATTCCGGCGGCGAGGGCAAGCGGACCTGGACCGGCATCAGCCTGCAGGTGGCCGACGTGATCGAGGGGGGCAGGGCGGTGAAGTCCGCCGGCGGCACGCTCACCAGGGATCCCGAGCCCGAGAACGGCGAGCCACCGCATCTCGCGATGTGCATCGACACCGATGGGAACGAGTTCATGCTCACCCGCAAACGCGGTTGAGCTGTGCCTCACGCCTCCCGCCGGACGGCGTCGCGGCGACGGCGAAGGATGGCCATGCCGGCGAGACCGGCGAGTGCGATCGCCGCGGCGGCAGGTTCGGGGACGGGCGAGATGTCGGTCAGGGTGAGCATCACGTCGTTGCCGGTGCCGGCCGCCTGGTCGATCGAGAAGGTGTAGAGATCTCCTGCCCA
>CAIKWU010000562.1 GCA_903831155.1 uncultured Planctomycetaceae bacterium
ACGATCCGACGAGCAGCGACTGCCAGACGAGCGAGGTGAGCGCGATGCCCATCACGAGGGCGAGCACGACGCCTCCCGGCTTGGCGACGGGATCGATGCCGAACGCCGCGAGCGATCCGAGCGTGGTCAGGGTGGCAACTGTCGCCGCGATCGCCAGGGCGGCGAGCGGGCGGCCGACCCCCGGCACGGCCCGCACCTTGACCTTCAGCGCGGCGGCTGAATCGAGCACGCTTCCAGACGAGAGGAACGCATGCGCCTTGTAGAGCGAATGGGCCACGATGTGCAGCAGGGCGGCTGTGAAGGCCCCAAGTCCGCATTGCAGCATCATGAATCCCATCTGGGCGATCGTGGAGAAGGCGAGGGCGCGTTTGATGCTCGTCTGCGTGAGCATCACGAGGCCGCCGAACAGGGCCGTGACCGCGCCGACGAGGGCCAAGAGGTCGAGTGCGGAATGCGACAGCGACACCAGCGGGCTGAGCCGGATCACGAGGAAGCCGCCGGCGTTGATGATCCCCGCGTGCATCAGGGCCGACACGGGCGTGGGGGCCTCCATCGTGTCGGGCAGCCAGCTGTGGAACGGGAACTGGGCCGACTTCGTCATCGCGCCAAGCACGAACAGAATGCCGATCGCGGTGAGGCACGGGTCGAGAGGCTGCCCGGCGCGGCGGATCTCGTCGGCGCGGGCGAAGATCGTGGCGTAGTCGCTCGATCCGAAGCACCAGATCGTGAGGCCGACGGCGGCGAGCAGGAGGGCGTCGCCGAGCCGGCTGACGAGAAACTTCTTGCGGGCGGCCCAGATCGCCCACGGCCGATCGGGGTAGTGCTCGAGCAGGTGGTGCAGCCCGTAGCTCGTGAGCATCCACGCCGCGGTGAACATCACCAGGTTGCGGGCTACGACAAGCAGGCACACGGCGCCGAGCGTCAGCGAGAGCCACTTGAAGAAGCTCCCCTGGCGTGGCTCGCCGTCGAGTGCCCGGGCCGCGAAGCGGGCGATCACCAGCCCCACGAACGTCACCAGGCTGAGCATGACGACGGTCAGGGCGTCGACGAACACGCCGGCGTTCACCGGAACCGGAGCCGGGGCGGTCCAGATGGCGTGGTCGACAGGACCTGCGACGGCCAGCAGGATCGCGGCGGCCCCGGCGGACGCGATCGCCACGGCCGCGACGCGGACCACCGCGGCCCGCATGGCCCTCATGTGCCGGTCGGCGAGGCCGGAGGGCACCAGGCCGGCAGCGAGAAACAGGGCTGCCGGGGAGGCGGCCAGCAGGGCCAGGGCCGTGTCGATCATGGCGAGGTCCTCCAAAATATGTCGTTTACAACGTGATACGCATGCCGCGAACTATATACCGCGACATAGATGTCGTCAATGCCAGTTCGTATTTCGGAGTGCGTACGGCCCGTTCTTGAGCCGATCCGCCCGGCGGCGGTGAGGCGTGGGAAATCGGTCACACCTGCTATGCTTCGGAAAGTCCGGCTCGGCCGGGACTACTTCCGTGCAGGTACCTCAGTCAATGAGCCGAACCCCGAGAAAAGCAGCAGCCTCCGGCGGCCCGCGGCCATCGGGCGACCGGGCCGCCCTGCGGCGGCGTTCGCCGGCCGCGGCCTCCCAGGGCGGCCGCTGGACGTTTCTCACCAATCACGCCCACGTGCTGATCCTGCTGTCGAAGTCCCCCGGATCGGTCCTGCGCGAAGTGGCGGTCCACGTGGGGATCACCGAGCGGGCCGTGCAGAGGATCATCGCCGACCTGGAGCGGGACGGCTTCATCGAGCGGGAAAAGGTGGGTCGCCAGAACTCCTACCGGATCCGGCCCAACCAGCCGCTCCGACACCCGATCGAGGCCCATCGCTCGATCGGCGATCTGATCGACCTGATCTGAACGGGCGCGGTCGCGTTCCGCCCAGTGGCTCGCGGCGTCGGACGTGCAATCCGAGGACGTCACCGGGAGGCTTACGCGCCAAAGGGCCGCGGGGCAGCGGCTTGCATCGACGCGATCTTCGCGTCCGGCAACCCCGCGGCCGTGCCGTCCACGGTCCAGGTCGTGCCGCTCGCGACGTCGTAGAGCATGCCCACGATGCCCACTCGGCCAGCCGAGACGAGCTCGCGGATCACCCGGCTGGAGTCGAGCACCCTGCCCACCGTCAGGGCCACGTTCCTCCGGGCCACCTCGTCGGCGACCTCCTGTTGCCGATCGGGCGTGCCATCGGCATAGGGGCGGCAGGCGTCGTCGTCCACGGCCCGACCGATCGCCTCGACGATCGGCGCGAGGTGGCCGCACCCGGGGGCCACGTCGAGGCCTGGATTGCATGTCGCCTTGACGGCCGCGTTTACCGCCCCGCACCGGGTGTGCCCGAGCACCACGACGAGTTTCGCCCCCGCCACGGCGCAGGCGAACTCCATGCTCCCGAGCACCTCGGGCGTGCAGATGTTGCCCGCGACCCGCACGCTGAACACGTCGCCGAGCCCGAGATCGAAGAGCAGCTCCGCCGGGGAGCGGGAGTCGATGCAGCTGAGCACGACGGCCACCGGATGCTGCCCGACCGCCGTGGCCACCATCTGTCGGCCCAGATCCCGCTTGAGTTGCCGTCCGGTGCGGAACCGCTCATTGCCCGCGCGGAGATACTCGAGGGCTCGCATCGGCGTGAGCTCCTGCTGGAGTTCGCGGGTCGAGAAGTCGACGAACTGGATCTGGTCGCCGATGCCGTACTTCTTGCGGAACCCGCGTGTGCTCACGTGCACACCCCGGGCTGGGCCGACCGAGTCGCGGAACTCGCGGACCATCTCGAGGATGTCGGGATCGATGAACACGGAGGCATGCGCGTCGATCAGCACGTGCCGGCCCCGGGGAATCCCGTCGAGCGTCCGCCGCAGGGCGGCACGGTTGAGGAAACTCACCTGGTTGGCGAGCTCGACTCGCGTGACGTCGCCGGCGAGATGGTGCTCGACCACGAGCCGCATGGGCCGCCGCAGGTTGCTCCAGAGAATGAACGCCACGCTCGTGAGCAGGCCGATGATGATTCCCTGAAGCGGGTCGGTGAGCACGATTCCCACGACCGTCACTGCGTAGGGAACGAACTGGTAGATCCCGGCCCTCCACAGCTCGCCGATGCCCCGAGGGCTCGCCAGCCGCAGGCCGGTGGCGATCAGGATCGCCGCCAGGCAGGAGAGCGGCAGGAGGTTGATCAGCCGGGGAAAGATCACGAGCGCCGCGGCGAGGAGCACGCCATGCATGATCGTGGCCAACCTGGTCCGCGCTCCAGCGTCGACGTTGACGGTCGATCGCACGATCTCGCAGGTGAGCGGCAGCCCGCCGAGCAGCCCCGACACGCAGTTGCCGATGCCCTGGGCGAGCAACTCCCGATTGGCGGGCGTGGTGCGGCGGTCGCGGTCGAGCCGGTCGACCGCCTCGGAGGTGAGCAGGGCCTGGAGCGAGGCGACGACGGCGATCGCGAGGGCTGCCGTGTAGACCGCGGGATTGCCGACCTGCGAGAAGTCGGGCGTGTGGAGGAATCCGAGGAAGCCCTCGACCGAGTCGGCCACCGGAACCTGCACCCGGTGCGAGGCTTCGATCATCCAGTCGCCCCCCACGCGGTCGAGCCCGAACGCGGCCGCCACTCCGAGGAGCACCACGGCGAGCGGCGCGGGAACACCCGAGCCGCGAAGCACGACGCTGCGGTTCCACGCGAGCAGCAGCGCGAGTGATGCAATCCCGATGGCGGCGGCCCCGGGATGCATTCTGAGGAGCGATTCCCAGAGCTCGGAGAAGGTGTTGAGGCGGTCGGGTTGCAGGAACGACATCTCTCCTTCGGGGTCGGTGTCGCGGCCCACGAGATGCGGGATCTGCTTGAGGATCAGGATGATCCCGATCGCGGAGAGGAGGCCGCGGACCACGCTTGTGGGAACGAAAGACTTGATGAACCCGACTTGTGCGAGGCCGAGCCCCACCTGGATCACGCCCGCAAAGATCACCGCGACGAGAAATGCCTCGAAGGAGCCGAGTGCGGCGATCTCGGCGGCCACGACGGCGGTGAGCCCGGCAGCCGGCCCCGACACGGTGACGTGCGAGCCGCTGAGCCAGCCCACGACGACACCCGCTACGATGCCCGCGATTACTCCCGAGATCAGGGGAGCGTTCGAGGCCAGGGCGATCCCGAGGCAGAGTGGCAGGGCTACGAGAAACACGACCAGGCCGGAGAGCAGATCGGCCGCCGCGTGGTCGCTGGTGAATGGGGATCGGGTGGACGGAACGAGCGGCGGGGAACTCGCGTTCACGAAGGTCATCCTGGATGGGGGTGCGGCAGCCGCGTGGCCGGCGGCGTGGAGAATGCAGCCTCTCGCGGCCGGCGGTGCGGCGCGGAGGGCCACGTGGGCGACAGGTCAGCGGACCTTGCCGTTCAACACCGCAGCGGCGCGGTGAGCCCGTTCTTCAGGCGATGCCCGGACGGAGGGCGAGGCGAGCCGCGGCACCACGATGCCGCGATCGAAGAGGCGACGACTCCAGGCGGGTCGATGCCACGACGCTGCTGGCGGCGAACGAGCCGAATCCTCCGCCCAGAAGGCACCGAGGCCAGCTCGTTCTCCACCGATTCCGATTCGCCCGGCTTCTCCGCGTCGGCCGCCTCCATCGCCTCCCCCGGCAGCATGGCGAGGACGATCATCGACGAGGGCTGCGCGAGGATGGCTGCAGCGAGCAGGTGAAGCACCAGTGCCGCCAGCAGCGGGACAGATCGAGACGGCGATCCCGGAATGGTGGACACGGTTCCGCCTCATCCACTCGATGCCGGCGGTGGGCCCAGATACCCGCCACCGTAAGGGTTTGTCACCCCGGCAGAAACTGTAGGGGCATTCATCCAAGGCGGCAAGGTCCGGGTACCATCGGAGTCGTGTCCGCTTTCGTCATGCCCGCCAATCGCGCCCGCGTTCGACTCGGATTCGCCGGGTTCTGGGACTCCTTCGACCCGGCCGACAACTACTTCACGAGGCTGCTGGCCCGCCGGTACGACGTGGAGGTGTGCGAGCGGCCCGACTACCTGATCCATTCCTGCATCGGCCGCGGACGCCACGACCACCGCCGCCACGACTGCGTGCGCATCTTCTACACCGGCGAGAACGTGCCCGCCGACTGGCGATCCACCGACTGGGCTTTCACGTTCGAGCACGACCCGCACCCGCGGCATTTCCGTCTGCCGCACTGGCCCTTCTATGTCGATCCGCGGGCGCTGGTGAAGCCGGCTGACGTCGATCCGGACCGCATCGTGGCGGCGAAGACGAGGTTCTGCGGGTTCGTGGTGTCGAACCCCCTGTGCCGCGTCCGCAACGAGTTTTTTCGCAGGCTGTCGCGTTACAAGCCGGTCGACTCGGGCGGCCGGGTGCTGAACACGCTCGGCCACCGCGTGGCCGACAAGCGGGCGTTCCTGGAGGAGTGCCGTTTCACGATTGCATTCGAGAACGAGTCGCATCCCGGATACACGACCGAGAAGATCGCCGAGCCGATGCTCGTGAACTCGATTCCGATCTACTGGGGCGACCCGCTGATCGGCCGCGACTTCGACTCGCGGAGCTTCATCTCGGCACACGACTGCGGATCGCGGGCGACATCCAGGATGCTCGACGAACTCGTGGAGCGGGTCGTGGCCGTCGACCGCGATCCCGCCCTCCTCGCCTCGATGCTCGCCACCCCGTGGCTGCGGGGCAATCGCATCCCACGCTGTGTGGACGAGGAGGCGGTGCTCGAGCAGTTCACGAGAGTCTTCGAGACCCCGGTGGAGCCGGTGTCGCGGCGGCGTGGCCCGGGCCGTGCGCTCGGCCTCGATCGCGTTCCCGACGCCATCGGCAGCCTTCGCCGCCGCGTCCGCCGCAAGGTGCGGCAGTGGACGTCGAACGCGTAGACTGCAGCCATGACCGCCCAGGGCTACATCACCGACGTCTCGTACATCCCCGGCTTCTATCCGCAGATGGCCCCCGTGGCGCTGCGGCACGTGGCGGCTCTCAACGGCGTGGCACCCCCTGCCGCGACCGTCGGCTTCCGCTTCCTCGAGCTCGGCTGTGGTCTGGGCCGCGTGGTCACGACGCTGGCCGCCGCCAATCCGCGGGGCGAGTTCATCGGGGTGGACGTGAACCCCGAGCACACCGCGGCAGCCGCGCGGGAGATCGCCGCGGTGGACCTCGGCAATGCCCGCGTGCTCACCGCCGATCTCGCGGACCTGCCGGCGGATCTCGGCGAGTTCGAGTTCGTGACGCTGCACGGGGTGTTCAGCTGGGTGGGGCCGGAGGTCCGCGAGCGGATCCTCGACGTGGCCCGCCGACACCTGGCCCCGGGCGGGCTCC
Organism: uncultured Planctomycetaceae bacterium; assembly: GCA_903831155.1. GTDB lineage: Bacteria > Planctomycetota > Planctomycetia > Pirellulales > UBA1268 > QWPN01. The sequence goes on from CAIKWU010000562.1 coordinate 6,329, forward strand.
TGCTCGTGAGCTACAACGCCATGCCCGGCTGGGCGCACCTCCAGCCGATCCGCGGCATCCTTCGCCAGTACGCGGCCCTGCGGCAGGGCGACAGCGTGCAGCGGGTTCGCGACGCGCTCGCCTACCTCGTGTTTCTCCGCGACCGGCAGGCAAAGTACTTTGTCGACAACCCGCGGGCCTCCGCCTACATCGACGCGCTGCTCACGCAGGACGTGCGCTACCTGGCCCACGAGTATCTCAACCAGCACTGGACGAGCTTCTACTTCGCCGAGGTGGCGGAGATGTTCGGCAACGCCGGGCTCACCTTCGTGGGCAGTCAGCCCGTGCACACCAACTTCTGGGATCTCTGCGTGCGGCCGGAGTTCCAGGAGCTCTTCCGCACCACCCGCGACCGGCTGGTGACGGAGGCCCACAAGGACTTCTGCGCCAACACGGCGTTCCGCTGGGACATCTACGCCAAGTCCCCGCGGCGGTTCGACGGCGTCGAGGGAAGGCTGGCGGCGGCCGATGACCTGGAGTTTCGCGTGGCGAAGCCGGGCACGCGGCTCCCCGTCCAGGCCAACCTCGGCGTGGTGACGAGCACGGTCGATGGTCCGCTCTACGGAACCCTCGTGGAGATGCTCTCCGGCGGCAGCCTGCCGCTCTCACGGATCCTCGCCGACGGGCGGCTCGCCGCCACGCCGCCGGCCGATCTCGCCCGGGCGGTGGACGCCGGCGTGGCGCTGGGTCTCTTCGAGGTCTCGGCGGGCCACGTGCCGGCGGCTCCGGGCAGCAAGGCCGGCAAGGCGTGGTCGATTCCCGGCCGGTTCAATCGCTCGATCCTCGAGGCCGATGCTCTCGGTGGCCGGGCGGTGGCTGTCGCGAGCGAGCGGCTGGGAACGGGGCAGATGATCGGCGATCTCGATGCGGCGATCCTGCAGGAGGTCGTGTCGGGCGGTCCCGAGGGGCTCGCGGAGCGGCTCGCCTCCCGGCTGGCCGCGGGCCGCCGCACGCTGCAGCGAGACGGGAAGCCCGTGGACGATCCGGTCGAGCAGCGAACACTCGTCGACACGGCCTGCGAGAACTTCCTGTCGCTGACGCTTCCGCGGCTCCAGCAGGTCGGCGTGGTCGAGCCGGCCGCCGCTACTTGATCGGCACCAGCGGCGGTGCGTCCGGCTGGGGAGCGTAGGGCGAGTCGGTTGAGCCGGTGAACGGGACCGTGGGCTGCGGCTGCGGCACGGGCTGGGAAGGCAGCGTCGGAAATCCCCCCACGGGCTGCACGGCCGGCTGCTGGACCGGAGCGGCCACGGGCACCTGCTGGGCCGCGGTTGGTGGCGGCACGGTCTGCGGGGCGTTCGGCGCCGCCGCCTGGCTGCGGGCGTTGAGGTCGTCGATCAGCCGCTTCACCTCTTCGTGGTAGGCGAGTCCGCGGGCGGCGAACACGTCGGCGGGCGTGACGCCGAATCGCCCGTAGAGAAGCGCGTTGGCGTTGTTGTCCACCGACAGGTCGGCCCCGTTGATCGACACGCCGAGAAAGAGCCCGCGACTGCGGGCGTAGGAGTAGATCTCCGCGCCGAGGCGGGCGTCGGTGCCCGCGTTGGCCTGGCGGCCGATGGGCCCGATCGCCACGCCGGCGTCGGCGCCGAGCGTGACCTTCTGGCCATTGAGGATGCCGTTGAGGCTTCGGGGCGTGGCGAAGATGAGCACGATGTCGGCCGACTGCACGCCGGCCTGGAAGCCGAGACTCCCTCCCCCCATGGTCACCATCACCGGCGGGCTCCAGGTGCGATCGGGCCTGCGGACGAGCAGCACGCCCTTGCCGTAGTTCACCCCGAGGATGAAGCCTCCCTTGATCATGTCGGGGAAGATCGCCACGCCCTCGGCGCTGCCGAACATCGCCGGCGGGATCGACTCGATCGCCAGGCCGCTGAACTCGTCGAGCGTCTCCTTGGCGGAGTTGACCGTCTGGATCTCGGCCTGACCGCCGGTCATCTGCATCTGGGCGGAGACGGTGCCGGCGACGAAGGCCAGCGCGAGGGCGGCGAGCGGGGCGGGGAAGAGACGCATGGCGAATCCTTTCGCGAGGGCGTTGGGAACCGAAAAAGCCTATCCCGCCGCCGTGGTCCCGCGAAAGCCCAAACCCATCCGCCGATGGGGCATCGGCAGCCCCGAGCCGTCGAACGCCTCGGGGGCACGCACGGGCCGTCTCACGGGCCGGGCGGGCACTGCGCCTGGGCCTCGAGGAGCAGCTCCTCGGTCTCCTCCCAGCCGATGCAGGCATCGGTGACCGACACGCCGTAGGCGAGCTTCGAGCGGTCGGCCTGCACCGCCTGGCTGCCGGGGTGGATGTTGCTCTCGAGCATCAGGCCCACGATCGACCGGTCCCCCGCGAACCGCTGGGCCAGCACGTCGCGCCACACGACCGACTGGCGGGTCGGATCCTTGCCCGAGTTGGCATGGCTGCAGTCGACCACGATCCGCGGCTGGAGCCCCGCCTTCTCCAGCTTCGTGCGGGCCTCCGCCATCACCTCGGGAGAGTAGTTGGAGCCCGACCGGCCGCCCCGCAGCATGAGCATGCCGAAGGGATTGCCGGTGGTGGAGACCACGCACGTGCCGCCGTCGTTGTCGATGCCGAGGAAGCTGTGGGGCGTCTGGGCGGCCAGCATGGCGTCGATCGCCGCCTGCAGCGAGCCGTCGGTCGAGTTCTTGAAGCCGACCGGCATCGACAGGCCGCTGGCCATCTGGCGGTGGGTGGGGCTCTCGGTGGTGCGGGCCCCGATCGCGCCGAGCACGATCGTGTCGGCGATGTACTGCGGCGTGATCGGCTCCAGGAACTCCGTCGCCGTGGGCAGGCCCATGCGGGCGATCTCGATCAGGAGCGACCGGGCGAGCCGCAGGCCCGTGCCCACGTCGAAGGTGTCGTCGAGGTGTGGGTCGTTGATGAGCCCCTTCCACCCGACCGTCGTCCGCGGCTTCTCGAAGTAGACCCGCATCACCACGAGCAGCCGGTCGGCCACTTGGGCCGCGAGGGCATGGAGGCGCGTGGCATAGTCGCGGGCGGCGTCGGGGTCGTGGATCGAGCAGGGCCCGACGACCACGATCAACCGCGGGTCGGCTCCGGCGAGCACGGCCTCCACGGCGCGGCGGCCCTGCACGACCGTGTCGAGCGCGGCGGCGTCGAGCGGCAGCAGGGCGCAGAGCCGGGACGGCGGGACGAGCGGCTCCAGGTTCCGGATCCGCAGGTTCGACGTGGAGGAGGCGTTCGTGGCGGGCATCCTCCAACCATACACGACGAATCGCGGCGGGGTTTGACCACGTGCGGCGCGGCTGGTTCAATCCGGTTCCGGAACGGCCGCGACGGGGTCCACACCGTGGACGGCGGCCTCAGGAAGGCACCTCCGGCGGACGGGAAGGAACTCGCACCGTGACCAAGCACGTGTTCGTGACCGGCGGCGTGGTCAGCTCGCTGGGCAAGGGGCTCACCAGCGCCTCGATCGGCATGCTCCTCGAGGCCCGCGGCCTGCGGGTGAGGATGCAGAAGCTCGACCCCTACATCAACGTCGATCCGGGCACCATGAGCCCGTACCAGCACGGCGAGGTGTATGTCCTCGACGACGGCAGCGAGACCGACCTCGACCTCGGCCACTACGAGC
>CAIKWU010000563.1 GCA_903831155.1 uncultured Planctomycetaceae bacterium
CCCGCCTCGGCGGCGATCGCGGCCGCCGTGAGCGGATTGTCGCCCGTGATCATCACGGTGCGGATGCCCATGGCCCGGAGGTCCTTGAACCGCTCGGCGATGCCCCCCTTCACGATGTCCTTGAGCTCGACGACTCCGAGCACGCGGGACCCGTCCGCGACGACGAGCGGCGTCGAGCCGGCCTTGGCGACGGTATCGCAGATGGCATGCACGTCGCGATCGACCGTGCCGCCGGCCTGCTCGACGGAGCGCACCACCGCGTCGCGGGCCCCCTTGCGGATCCGGCGGCCGTCGAGATCGACGCCGCTCATCCGCGTCTGCGCGGTGAACGGCACGAACGTGGCGCCGAGGTCGGTGATGTCGCGGCCCCGCAGCCCATGCCGCTCCTTCGCGAGCACCACGATCGACCGCCCCTCGGGCGTCTCGTCGGCGAGGCTCGCAAGCTGGGCCGCGTCTGCGAGATCCCGCTCCGTCACTCCGGTGGCTGGCAGGAACGCAGCCGCCTGCCGGTTGCCGAGCGTGATCGTGCCGGTCTTGTCGAGCAGGAGCACGTCAACGTCGCCGGCCGCCTCGACGGCCCGACCGCTCGTGGCGAGCACGTTGGCCCGCACCATCCGGTCGATGCCCGCGATGCCGATCGCCGGCAGCAGTCCGCCGATCGTCGTGGGGGCGAGGCACACGAACAGCGCGGCAAGCACGGCGAGACCGATCGGCTCGCCCCGACCCGCCGACGCGGTGGCATGCATCGAGAAGGGCAGCAGCGTGGCGGTGACCACCAGGAACACGAGCGTCAGGCCGGCGAGGAGGATGTCGAGCGCGATCTCGTTGGGGGTCTTCTGCCGCTTCGCCCCCTCGATGAGGCCGATCATCCGATCGAGGAAGCTGGCGCCCGGGTCGGCGGTGATCCGCACCACGAGCCAGTCGGAAAGGAGCCGCGTGCCCCCCGTGACGGTGTTGCGGTCGCCGCCGCTCTCGCGGATCACCGGCGCGCTCTCTCCCGTGATCGCACTCTCATCCACGCTGGCCACGCCCTCCACCACCTCGCCGTCGCCGGGCACGAGATCGCCCGCCTCGATCAACACATGATCGCCGGCCCTCAGGAGCGGCGAGGCAACCGTTTCGACCACGGCATCCCGCCGCGGCGACGCGAGCCGCTTGGCCGGTGTGTCCTTCCGCATCGACCGCATCGCATCGGCCTGGGCCTTGCCCCGTCCCTCGGCGAGCGACTCGGCGAAGGTCGCGAAGAGCACCGTGGCCCACAGCCCCGCGGCCACGGCCGCCACGAAGGCCGGCGACTCCGTGCCGGGGTATCCGCAGCCGCGCAGGATGGCGAGCACCGTGATCAGCACCGCCCCGACCTCGACGGTGAACATCACGGGCGACCGCACCATCCGCCGCGGATCGAGTTTGGCGAAGGCGCCGGGGATGGCCGCGGCGATGGCAGCGCCGTCGCCGAGCACGCCGGCCGGCGACGAGGCCTCACGGGCGGCGAGGGAGGGTCGTGTCACGGCCTGCCTCCCGCGAGCGGCTGCAACGCCTCGGCGATGGGCCCGAGGGCGAGCGCCGGCACGAACGAGAGCGCCCCGACGAGGTTGATCACGCCGACGAGCAGGAGCACGAACAGCGGGCCGTGCGTGGGCAGCGTCCCGAGCGACGCCGCCACCGGCCGCTTCGCGGCCAGCGAGCCACCGAGCAGCACGAGGCAGATCACCGACACGAGCCGGCCCGCCGCCATCGCCGCGGCGAGCCCGAGCGTCCAGAAGCGGCTCGTGGCGTCGAGGCCGCCGAAGGCCGAGCCGTTGTTGTTGGCGGCGCTCGTGAAGGCATAGAGCAGTTCGGAGAAACCGTGCGGCCCCGGATTCGGCGCCGCCGCCGCCACGCCCGGCACCACGCAGGCCGCCGCCGTGCCGAGCAGCGCGGTGAGCGGCGGCACCAGCAGGATCAGCATCGTGAGTTTCATCTCCGGAGCCTCGATCTTCTTGCCGAGATACTCCGGGCTGCGGCCCACCATCAGCCCGGCCACGAAGACCGCGAGCAACGCGTAGGCGATCGTGCACGCGACTCCGGTGCCGACGCCGCCGAACACGACCTCGCCGAGTTGCATCAGCCAGAGCGTGACGAGCCCGCCGAGCGGGCTGAGGCTGTCGTGCATCGCATCGACCGCCCCGGTGCTCGTCGCCGTGGTCGCCGCCGCAAACACCGCCGACGCGCCAACCCCGAACCGCACCTCCTTGCCCTCCAGCGAACCGCCGTCGTGCATGACCGATACCGCCTGATCGACGTCGCCCGGCAGGGTGGGATTCGGCCTCGTCTCCGCGGCGAGCATGATCGCGAGGGCGGGCACGAACAAGAGCACGTTGGCCAGGAGGATCGCCCGCCCCTGCCGACGATCTCCCGCCCAACGGCCGAAGGCGAGGCAGCACGCGATCGAAAGGGCGAGCAGCGACGCGATCTCGACCGCGTTCGACAGCGGCGTAGGGTTGGCGAAGGGGTGCGCCGCATTGGCGTTGAAGTAGCCGCCGCCGTTGGTGCCGACGAGGGCGATCGCCGTCTGCGAGGCCACCGGTCCGGCAGCCAACGCGGCCTCCCCGCCCGCCGAGGACGCGAGCGACTGCACGCCGCCCTGCCACACGATCACCATCGCGATGACGGCGGACGCCGGCACGAGCAGCAGCGCCGTCCCGCGGACCAGATCCTGCCAGAAGTTGCCCACGGTCTCGCAGCCGTGCCGCGCGAAGCCCCGCACGAGCACGACGAGCGCACAGATCCCGATCGCGGCGGAGAGAAAGTTCTGCACGGCCAGACCACAGACCTGCGACAGCGGCGACAGCGTCGTCTCGCCGGCGTACGACTGCCAGTTCGTATTGGTCACGAAGCTCGCCGCCGTGTTGATCGCCACGCCCCATGGCACGGCCGGCAGCCCAGAGGGGTTCCACGGGAGCACGCCCTGAAGCCGGAGGATCGCCAAAAGCGCCGCGAAGCCGACACCGTGCATCGCGAGCATCGCCCGCGCGTAGTCTGCCGGCCGCATCTCCCGCGGGGGCCAGCACCCGGCGGGCCGCAGGAACAGCTTCTCGGCCGCAGGCACCGCGTTGCCGCGCGTGCCCGCCCCCTCGGGGCCCATCGCGAACAGCCCACTCAGCCACGGGACCAGGGCGAGCCCCGCCAGAAACGCCATCGCGAGGATGGAGACGGGCTCGAGCCACGCGTGGTTCATGAGAACCTCTCCGGCGCGAGCATGGCCACGACGAGATAGGCGGCGAGCCCACAGGCGACGACGGCGGCGATGACGAGAAGAGGCGGCATGGGCGTGGTAGTGTAGCCGCTTGCGTAGCCCCTCATTCTGGCCATGACACACCTCACCCACCTCTGGACGACGCTCGCCCCGTTTGCCGCCGCGGCGATTCTCGGTCTTGCAACCTTCCTCGGTGAAGAGCCCTGGCTGCTCGCCTGGTGCGGCGCGGCCCTCGTCGCAGCCGTGCTCGCGGCCGTGCACCACGCCGAGGTGATCGCCCACCGCGTCGGCGAGCCGCTCGGCACGCTCGTGCTCGCCCTCGCCGTGACCGTGATCGAGGCGGCCCTGCTGCTCTCGCTCCTGGTCGCCGGCGGCGCCGGCATGGAGACGCTGCCCCGCGATGCCGTGTACGCGACGGTGATGATCATCACCACGGGCGTGGTGGGCCTCTGCACCCTCGTCGGCGGCCTCGCCCACCGCGAGCAGTCGTTTCGCGTCGAGGGGGCGGGCGGAGGGCTCGCGGCGCTCATCGTGCTCGCCGTGGTCACGCTCGTGCTCCCCGACTTCACGATCACCACCGGGGTCGGCACCTACAGCCGAGGCCAGTCGCTCTTCGCGGCCGTCGTGTCGGCCGCGCTCTGGGGCATCTTCGTCTTCGTGCAGACCGTCCGGCACCGCGACTACTTCCTGCCGCACGACGACGATGCACCTCCCGACGAGCATGCCCCACCGCCATCCCGCGGCCAGGCGGCGATGAGCTTCGCGCTCCTGGTCGTCGCCCTCGTCGCGGTGGTGGGCCTCGCGAAGGTGCTCTCGCACCCGCTCGAGGCGATCGTCGAGTCGCTGCACCTGCCGCGCGGCGTGGTCGGGCTCGTCGTGGCGCTGGTGGTGCTGCTGCCCGAGACCTGGGCCGCGATCCGGGCGGCCCACGCCAACCGGCTGCAGAGCAGCATGAACCTCGCGATCGGCTCGGCGCTGGCAACGATCGGCCTCACGGTGCCGGTGGTCGTGATCTGCGCCACCGCCTCCGGCCTGCCCCTCGTCCTCGGGCTCGAGCCGAAGGACATCGTGCTGCTCGCCACCGCCCTCCTGGTGAGCGTCGTCACGCTCGGAACGGGCCGCACGTCGATGATGCAGGGCGCGGTGCACCTCGTCCTGTTTGCGACCTACCTCTTCCTCGCCTGCGTGCCCTGATCGTACGGCCGCCTGCCGCCTGCGCCGACGAGGCAACTCGTCGAAGCCCTGATCACGGTCGGGCCTCTTCGGAGGAGTCTGATTCGTCCTGCCGCGCGCCCGATTCGTCCCAGCCCGTGCCCGTTCCGGTTTCTCGGGCGTGAGCACCGGAAGCGGCAGCGGCCTGGATCGCTGCGCTTCGAGGGGCCTGCTGGCGGGGGGCGGCATCCCGCAAGTCGTGTACGGGCGAGCACTATCCCCGTCGACTCGCCTCTCTGCCCATGGTCGCTGCATTCTGCGGATTTCCCGCGCGGCCCCGCCTCCGGCCGCATGCCGGCCCGGCACCACGCCGCCGCTACGAGCGTCGCCGCCCCGAGAAGACTCCCCTCCACAAGATCATCTCCGAGAACCTCGCGAGCTGGCTCGAGTGGCGTGACGAGGCGGAGCGTCCCGTGCCGG
>CAIKWU010000564.1 GCA_903831155.1 uncultured Planctomycetaceae bacterium
ACTGATGCTGTTTTTGGCGTCGCGACTCCGGGCCGAGGGCGCCCTGCTGCCCGAGCCGGGCACGTTCACGCCCGATGAGATGGCCGGCTGGATCGCGGAAGACGAGGGCGGGCACCCACCAGCGGCCCGAGTTGAAGAGGTGGGTCATCGAGGTTTTCTTGGAAGTGCTTACTCCACCAAGAAGGAACCCTCGATGACCCACCAAGAAGAATGTCCGGCGATCGGCGACGTCGCGGCCTGCACCCGGGCCGCCTGAGCAGAAGCCGGTCAGACGATCTCAATGCCGTCGTCGTCGGCTCCCTCGGAGCCTGAGGGTCCGCCGTGGGGCCGAGGCGGGGGCCGCTCGAAATCGCGGGCTGGATCATCCTGTCGCGGGCCGAAATCCTCGCGCGACTCCCGCCGGCTGCCGAGCACGCCGCCGACCGCGGCGGCCAGGGCCAGCGTCACGAGTAGCAGCCTTCCCGCGGACGAGAGGGCGATGATGCCGCCAAGCGTTATCAATCCCAGGCCGATGAAGTACAGGGCCGAACCGCTCAAGGTGGGCCCGGGCTCGAGCACGCTCTCGGCGGGCTCGGCCGGGTCGTAGTGCACCTTCACCGCGCTCCCCACGGGGTAGCGACCCACCGCCGCGCGAAAGGCCGACGCGTCGGTGGCCGAATAGTCGTCGCCGAACCAGACACGATCGCCCTCGAAGGTGCGGCCGTCGAGCGCGTACTCGTAGGTGATGTCGGCCGTGTAGGTGGCCTTGTCCTCGCCCCCCCGCTTGACCCGCTCGACTTTGGAACCGGTGATCCGCCCATCCGTGGCCGGCCAGGCGATGCTTGCCGCAGCCTTGTCGCGGATCGGCTTGCCGACGCGATACGTCAGGAAGTATCCGCCGACGAGCATCAGTCCGCCGATGACGAGCCCCGCGATCGGCCCCGCTTCCCGCCTTGCCATGCCGCCCTCTTGTCAAGGTTCACGACGACTCGAACATCCGCGACAGCCCGCCGATCGCCGATCCCTCGTCCCGGGCCTTGCCGCTGATGCCCGTGTGGGCCACCACCTCGGCGGCCAGCCGCGAGAACGGCAGGCTCTGGAGCAGGACGGTGCCGGTGCCCCGGAGCGTCGCCAGAAATATTCCCTCGCCGCCGAAGATCATCGACTTGAGACCCCCGGCCCGCTCGATGTCGAACTCGATCCCGCGGGTGAAGGCCACGACGCAGCCGGTGTCGACCCGCAGGCTCTCGCCTTTGAGCTGCTTCTTGATCACGTGGCCTCCGGCGTGAATGAAGGCCATGCCGTCTCCCTCGAGCTTCTCGAGGATGAAGCCTTCGCCCCCGAAGAAGCCGGCCCCGAGCCGTTTCTGAAAGGCGATCCCGATCTTCGTGCCGAGCGCCGCGCAGAGGAACGAATCCTTCTGGCAGATGAGGCCGCTGCCGATCTTGGCGAGGTCGAGGGCCAGGATCTTGCCGGGATACGGGGCGGCGAAGGCGACGCGTCGCTTGACCGGGGCGTGGTTCGTGAAGTGCGTGAGGAAGATCGATTCGCCCGTCAGCACCCGCTTGCCGGCGTTCGCGAGCTTGCCGAAGAAGCCCTGCTCCGGGTCCGAGCCGTCACCCATCTTGGCGGTGAACTCGATGCCGTCCTCCATGTAGTTCATCGCGCCCGCCTCGGCCACGACTGTCTCCCCTGGGTCGAGCTCGACCTCGACGATCTGCATCTCCGACCCGAGGATCTCGTAGTCCACTTTGTGGCACTGCATGCGGTTTCTCCCGGCGGGGGCGCTGCAGCAAGGTACCGGCGATCACCGGCGCTGCCGGTCCGCAATGGAGTGCGGCTGCAAAGCTTCCATTAACGGGAGCGCCCGTGATCGTTGCAAGCCCACGGCTGCAGTTGCCGAATCGCAGCCCTATGAAGCCCGCTTCAATTGCGTCCGCGCAACCATCCCGCCCACAATCGTCCCAAGTCTACTGAACCCACGGCCGGAGGACCTTCCATGATGCCCCTGCCGCTCAAGACACTCGCGCTGATGCTGTCGGTGTGCGTCGCCCCGGCGCCGGATGCCACGCCCTTTCCGACCCCGACGTCGATCAAGGGCCTCCAGGTGCAGATGATCGACGACGCGCTGGCACTCGGCGTCCAGCACGCGGGGATCAACGTCAATCTCGCCGCCCTGGTGGACCTGGAGCGAAAGCCGGGCAATCCGCGGCGCACGGTGGACGGCCACGAGTTCAGCTTCGACCAGCACTATCTCGCCCAACTCGACGCGCAGATCAAGCCGCTCTCAGACCGGGGCGTGCTCGTGTACCTGATCCTGCTCGCGTATCCCTCGAAGAACGCGGCCGTCGATGACCTCGTGATCCATCCCGACGCCGACCAGGACCGCCGCTTCACCGTGGGCGGGTTCAACTCGAAGACGCCCGAAGGCCGGGCCGGGCTCGAGGCGGTGACCCAGGAACTCGCCGCCCGCTGGAGCGGAGCGCGGCCCGACCGCGGCCGGGTCTGGGGCTGGATCGTCGGCAACGAGGTCAACTCCCACTGGCGCTGGTCGAATCTGGGGCCCAAGCTGCTGACAGACGCCGTGGCCCAGTATGCCCAGGCCTTTCGGATCATCCATGCCGCGGTTCGCACCGCCTCCGCACACGCCCGGCTCTACGCCTCCTTCGACCACCACTGGGCGAGTCGCGCGGCAGGCAGCACAGAGGAGCAGGCCGCGCCGGGCAGGGACTACCTCGATGCCTTCGCCTCGCTCACGGCCGATCTCGACTGGCACGTCGCCTGGCACCCCTATCCGGAAGATCTCTTCAATCCCCGCACTTGGTCCGACCAGACGGTGACCGACAACGACTCGTCCCCGAAGGTGACGTTCAGAAATCTGGAAGTGCTCTGCCGCCATCTCGAACGTCCTGCACTCCGATTCAACGGCGAACCCCGGCGGGTGATCCTCTCCGAGCAGGGATTCCACACGCTGCTGGAACCCGATGGCGAAATGCTTCAGGCCACCGCCTTCGCCTACGCCTGGGAGCGATGCCGCCGGCTGCCGCTGGTGGACGCGTTCATCTATCACCGCCATGTCGATCATGCCCAGGAAGGCGGCCTTCGGCTCGGCCTCTGGAGAAACGCCCCGCACTCCGTCGCCACGCCCCACAGCAAAAAAGCGATCTGGGAACTCTTCCGGGTGGCGGGAACTCCGGCCTGGGATGCGGCGGCCGCGGACGTCCTCCCGATCACGGGGCTGGCATCGGCCGCCGCCACCCCAACACCGGCTCCCGCCGGCCAGAAGCCCAACATCGTCGTCGTGCTGTTCGATGATCTGGGCTATGGGGAGCCCGGCTGCTACCGGCCCGAATCCAAGCTGCGGATGCCCCGGCTCGATGCGCTCGCGGCCGAGGGCCTGCGGTTCACCGACGCCCACTCGGCCTCCGCCGTCTGCACGCCCACCCGCTACGGCCTGCTGACTGGCCGCTATCCCGCGAGGATCGGCCAATACGGCGTGCTCACCTCCTTCAATCCACCGCTGATCCCGGAGTCGCGGCTCACCGTCGCTTCCTTGCTCAAGCAGCACGGCTACCAGACCGCCTGCATCGGCAAGTGGCACCTGGGCCTCGCCTGGGAGGGCGTGGCGAAGCAGGAGGGCCGCATCCCGCTCGGCACCCGGATCACCAGTGGCCCCAACCAAGTCGGCTTCGACCATTTCTACGGCTTCACCCACGCCCGCAACATCGAGACCATCATCGAGCAGGACCGTGTCGTCGCGCACGTCGCCGGTGTCGAGAACCAACCTCGGATGATCGCCAAGGCCGTCGAGTGGCTCGAGCAGCGTGAGGCCGACAAACCCTTTTTTCTTTATTTTCCGATGTGCCCGCCGCACACGCCCGTCGTGCCCGCACCGGAGTTCCTCGGCATGTCGGGAGCGGTGGACGAGGTGGGAAAGGATCCAAAGTACGGCGACTGGGTCTCCCAGGGCGATCAGATGCTGGGACAATTGCTCGATGCCCTCGACCGCAAGGGCCTCGCGGACAACACGCTGGTGATCGGCACCAGCGACAACGGCGCCGCGGGTCGCTCCTATCCGCCGCTGCGCGGGCAGAAAACCCAGATCCACGAGGGGGGCCATCGCGTGCCCTTCGTCGTGCGGTGGCCGGGCAAGCTCGAGCCGGGAACTGTTTCCGACCAGACCATCTGCCTCAACGACCTGATGGCCACCTGCGCGGAGATTCTAGGCGCGAAGCTGCCCGCCGACGCCGGCGAAGACAGCGTCAGCATCCTGCCGGCGCTCCTGGGCACCGCCAGGGAACCGCTCCGCGAGGCCACTGTGCACCAATCGGCGTCCCGGCAACTCGCGATCCGCCAAGGGCCATGGAAGCTCGTGTTCGCTGGCCATGGTAGGGGCAAGGGCATGCAGGAGACCGCCCTCTACGACCTGGCGACCGACATCGGCGAGACCCGCAACGTGGCCGCTGATCATCCCGAGATTGTGGAGCGGCTCACCGCCCTGATGAAGCGAACCATCGCGAACGGCCGAGGCACACCGGGTGCGGCCCAGCCCGCCGAAGCCAGCGTCACGTGGCCGGTCCCGTAGGCGGCAGGGCCTGCTGGCCAAGGACGGTGATTCACGGCCCGGCCTTGGGCGGAGCTCGCGCGGGCAGGTCGAGCACCTGCCCCTGGGCCAAGAGCCGCCCGCGGAGCACGGGATAGGGGAGTTCCTGCACGGCCACGTCGCCCTTGGCTGCCAGCGCCGCCGCGACCCCGGCCGCCTGGCCGATCACCATGCAGGCCCCCTCGATCCGCAGCGAGGAGATGCCGACGTGGGTGCAGGAGAGGGCCACCGGCACGAGCAGGTTTGCACACTGCTCCGACCGCGGGAGGATGGCCTGGTAGGGCATGTGGTAGGCGTAGCCGACTCCGGTGCCCGGCCCCCGCACCGGGAACATTGTGCCCTCGTTGACGCCGCCGCCGCCCGCCACGGCCGCACGCTGGCAGTCGTGCGAATCGATTGAAAACGACGAGATCGCGATCGGGTCATCCTTTTCCGGCGTGTCGATGATGTCCTTCTGCGACATCACGTAGACACCCTTCATCTGCCGCGACTCGCTCACGTAGAGTGCCGGGGGGAAGTGGCCCGTGTCGGGAAACTCGTCGCGGCAGAGCCCGAGGCCGGCGTACCGCTTGCGGACCTTGTCGGGCACGGCCGGATCAGTCTGCAGGAAGTGGAGAAACTCGAGCGTGTACTGCTTGTGCGGCTCCCAGATCACCCGCCGCTCGTCCGCGTCGGCCGCGTGCCAGCGGTTGCCGCCCCCGATCAGCCCGAGCGAGATCTGTCCGCCGATTGAGTTGTTGCCATCGGACTTGCCGCCGGGCAGCGGATAGAGATCGAAGCCCACGCGGGCTCCGGCCGCCAGGGCCCGCCGCGCGAGCTCAAAGCGGGCGGGATCGTACCGCGCCGGCTCTGGGAACGGCACGCGGTCGGCCGGATCCCTGGTGAGGCAAAGCCGGAAGCTGTAGGTCATCAACTTCTCGTCGCCTGCCTCATCGGGGCCGGCGGCGGCGGTCGTGACCAGCGGCAGGAGGCCGCCGGCATCGTCGAAGCCGCTGATCTTCATCGTCGGCTTCGGATACCGCTTGCCCGCGTAGGACTCCCCGAACTCGGCCCGCCCCTCGCGGCCGACCGTCCAGTCCACGCCGGCCGCCGCCATCAGGTCGCCCTCGTACGACCCGTCCACGAACGTCTGGGCGACGAACGTGCCCCGCTTCGTGACGAGCGACGTGATTCGCGGCCCTTTCCTCTTGACAGATTCGAGCACCTGGCCAGTCGTCACCGCGACCCCGCTCTCCGCGAGCATCGCCCTGGTGACCCGCAGGGCGACGTGCGGCTCGAAGGTCCAGCGAGCCTGATCCTTCCGGGTTCCAGAGACTGCTACGACGCGCAGCAAAAGCCCTGCTCGCACGACACGTCGCGAATCGCGTGGGCGAAACTGATGGCCCGGGTGGGCGAGGAGTTTCCGCTCGAGTGCCCGGGGTGTGGTGGCGACATCCGGC
>CAIKWU010000565.1 GCA_903831155.1 uncultured Planctomycetaceae bacterium
GCCCCGTCGCCGGACGTTCACCTCGGCCCCCCAGGCCTCGGCTCTCTCGGATGCCGCCGGCGCTTCGCCATCGTGGCTGCGCTTGGCGGCATACGCCGGCTCGCGGGGCACGGGCAGCCCCTCGCTGAGTTCGTGCTTCAGAGAGCCGCAGTCGCGTGGGCGATGCGGGCAGTGCCACGCTGAGTGCAGCCGTACCGCTCACGCGGTTACGCTTCCTGCCCCGAGCCCCTCGCGAGAAGCAGCCTGTCGGAGGCACGCGCAGACGCTGGGGAGATTTGTGCAACGTGGTGCCCGCTCGGTTCCGTTGGGGAAGCAAACTCACAAATCCCCCCGGCGGCGAGCATGCCTCCGACGGGCGGCGCGCCCCGCACGCCCGCGGTGGCCAGGATGGCACCGCGGGCGTGACCGCACGGGAGGACACCGTGCCTCGCGGCTTGGGGCAACCGTGGCTTGCCCCGCAGCCGCGCAAGCCCGCGGTGGCCAGGATGGCACCGCGGGCGTGAACTCAGAGCACCGGCAGCGAGGGCATCGGCTTTGTGACGGCGGCGGTCGCGGCCAGATTGCCCACGAGCCGTTCGCAGATCGCCTGGAAGTAGGGCCGCGCGGCGGGGTCGTCGTAGTTGGCGGCCGTGCGGCCCGCGTCGCCGTGCTCACGGATCGGGATCTGGATCGGCACTTCGCCCAGGAACGGGATGTCGAGCTCCTGGGCGGTCCGCCGCGCGCCGCCGGTGCCGAAGATGTCGTACCGCTTGCCGGTGTCGGGGCAGACGAAGTAGCTCATGTTCTCCACCATGCCGAGCAGCGGGATGTTGACCTTGCGGAACATCGCGATCGCCTTGGTGGCGTCGAGCAGGGCGACGTCCTGCGGGGTGCAGACGACGACCGCGCCCGAGAGCGGCAGGGCCTGCGAGAGCGTGAGCGCCACGTCGCCCGTTCCCGGCGGCATGTCGATGACGAGGTAGTCGAGCGGGCCCCAGAGCGTGTCGCGGAGCATCTGCGTGATCGCGCCGTGGAGCATCGGGCCGCGCCAGACGACCGCCTCGCCTGGCGGCACCATGAAGCCCATCGACATGACCGGCATCCGGGAGCGGCCCACGTCGAGCATCTGCGGCAGGATCTTGCCGTTCTCGATCTGCGGGCGGCCGGAGAGCCCCACGAGGTGCGGCACGCTCGGGCCGTAGACGTCGGCGTCGAGCAGGCCGGTGCGGCTGGAGGCCCGCGCCAAGCCGATGGCGATGCTGGTGGCGATCGTGCTCTTGCCCACGCCCCCCTTGCCCGAGCCGACGGCGATCACGCTCTTCGCCTCGACGCCCAACTGGCCGAGCTTCACCGGGGGCCGCTCGTGGGGCACGACCGTGATCGTGACGTTCGCCACCTGCGGAAACGCGGTGCGGAGCCGTTCCTCGATCCGCGCCCGCGTGGCGTTCCAGAGGATCGCGGAATGCGTGGTGAGGCCGACCGTGGCGGCGATCGCCGATGCATCGGCGGTGACCGAGACCAGCTGGCCCATGGCGGTGAGCGGCCGGCCCGTCTCCGGGTCGGGCATGTCGGAGAGGAGCGACTCGACGGCGGCGGCGGTGGGTGTTGTGGCCATCAGCGTGATGCCGCCGTGGTCGTGGCGGCGGGGCGGTCCACCGCGGCGGCGGCGGCGGGGGCATTGAGGCTGTCGCCGGCACGGGAGGAGGCGGCGAACAGCCCGCGGGGCTGGATCGTCACCATGCCCACGAGCACGAGGCAGGCCAGCATGGCGACGCCTGCGGCCAGGCCGCCGTCGGCCTGCACGCCCCGCTTCGTGGTCTTGAAATACATGGCGGCGATGATGCGGAGATAGTAGGCGGCCGCGATGGCCGCGTTGAGCACGAGCGTCACCGCGAGGCCCACGAACCAGGCGCGACGGCTGTCCATCGTGATGGCCGCGGAACCATCGACATCGAGGGCCGCCAGGGCCAGCGAGAGCTTGCCCCAGAATCCCGGCAGCGGTGGGATGCCGGCGAGGCTCAGCAGAAACACCGTGATCGCAATGGCGGCGACGGGATTGGTGGTGGACAGGCCGTCGAGGTCGTCGACGGTGGCGATCTCCTCGCGGGGCGGCCTGGGGCCGCTGCCGGCCGACCACTCCGGCCAGCGGTGGCCGAGGTAGGCGATCGCCCCGAACAGGCCGATCGTCGCCAGGCCGTAGGTGGCGAGGTAGAAGAGCGTGGCGGCCGGGCCGCTCGCGGCGAAGGGCGTGACCTGCCGGTTCGCCGCCGCCATGACGGCGATGCCGACGAGCAGATACCCGGCGTGGGCGATCGACGAGCAGGCGAGCAGCCTCCGGAGGTTTCGCTGCCAGAGCGCGGAGACGTTGCCCACGGTCATGGTGACCGCCGCCAAGACCACCACGATCCGCCAGAGCAGGTCTGGGGACGCACCGCCCACCAGCGCCACGACCCTCGCGAGCACCACCACGCCGGCCACCTTGGGCAGCGTGGAGAGGAGTGCGGCGTTGCCGGGACTCGTGCCTTCGTAGACGTCCGGGGCGTAGAAGTGCATCGGGACCGCGGCGAGCCGGAACGCGGCTCCGGCGATCGCCAGTCCCGCGGCCAGCGGCACCAGCACCTGCACGGTGCGGCTGGTCCCCTCCGCCCGGATTCGGCCGGCGATCGCCTGCAGGTCGGTCGACCCTCCCAGCCCGTAGAGGCACGCCACGGCGTAGAGAAACAGCGCCGACGCGACGAGCGAGAGAAAGAAGTACTTGAGGCTCGCCTCCTGGCCTCGGGCATCGGTGCGGCGGAGGCCGAGCAGGATGTAGGTGGGGATGGAGACCAGTTCGAGGCCGGCGAACAGGATCACGAGGTCGCCGGACACGCCGACGAGCGACAGCCCTGCCAGCAGGAGCAGGAACGTTCCGGCCTCCTCGCAGGTGCCGCCGCGGCGGAGACCGGCGTCGCGGCTCACCGCCGAGGCGAACAGGTCGCCCGCCTGCACGAGGCACAGGAGCAGGCCGAGCACGAGCACGATCCAGCGGACGAACGTCGAGAAGTCGTCCACGGTCACGCCCCCGGAGAAATCGACGGCGCCCGACTGCCCCCGCGTCAGGGCCAGGGCCGCGAGCACCCCGGCCGCGGCGACGAGCCACCCCGCCCGCAGGCCTGCGAAGGCGCCGCCGAGATAGGCGACGAGCGCGGCGATCACGAGGACGATCTCCGGCGCGAGCAGTGAGAAGGTTTGCAGGGAGGTGTGGATCATGGCTTCACGGTCACGGCGATGGTGGTGGCGGCGTCGTCGGCCCGCATGCGGGCGGCGAACTTCTCTTCGGCGGCTCTCGTCGCCTGACGAACCGCCGGGGCGGCCGGCTTCAGGAACGTCGCGGGCACCAGGCCGATCCAGAGCACGAACACCGCCAGCGGGAGCAGGGCGGCGACTTCGTGCCAGCGGAGATCGCAGCGGTCGTCATGGGCCGCATGGCCATGGCCTCCGTGTCCTGCGCGGGGCGGCTCGCGGGAGCCGCCGAAGAGCACCCGCTCCACCGCCCAGAGCATGTACCAGGCGCCGAGCACCACGCCGGCGACGGCCAGCAGCGCCATCACGAGGTAGGCAAACTGCCAGGCCGCCGAGACGCCCGACCAGGCCCGCTGGAACGAGCCGAGCAGGATCATGAACTCGCCCACGAAGCCGTTGAGGCCGGGCAGGCCGATGCTCGAGAAGGTGAACAGCATGAAGAACACGGCGAGCCACGGCGCCTTCGAGGCGATGCCGCCGAGGTTCGCGATCGTGCGGGTATGAAACCGCTCGTAGATCATGCCCACCAGGGCGAAGAGGCCGGCCGACGAGAGCCCGTGATTGACGAGCTGCAGGTTCGCTCCCTCCACGGCCACCGGCGTGAGGGCGAACAGGCCCATCACGATGTAGCCCATGTGGCTCACCGACGAGTAGGCGATCAGCCGCTTCAGGTCGGTCTGCACCAGCGCCACGAGAGCGCCGTAGACGATCCCCACCACGCCGAGCCCGAAGAGCCAGGGAGCCGCCACGGCCGTGGCATCGGGAAGCATCGGCATCGAGAATCGCAGGAAGCCGTAGATGCCGAGCTTGAGGAGCACGCCTGCGAGGTCGACCGACCCGCCCGTCGGGGCCTCGACGTGGGCCAGAGGGAGCCAGGTGTGGAAGGGGACGATCGGCACCTTCACGGCGAAGCCGGCGAGCAGCGCGAGGAACACGAGCATCTGCAGCCTGCCGCCGCCGGCATCCATCGGCATCGGGTGTGCCTCGAGGGCCGACGTGAGCGCGGCGATGTCGAACGTCACCGTGCCGGAGTGCGAGGCGTTCCAGAGGACGATCGTCAGCAGACCCAGGAAGGTGAGCACGCTGCCGGCCAGGGTGTAGATGAAGAACTTCACCGCCGCCTTGCGGCGCTCATCGTGGCCCCAGATGCCGATCAGGAAGAAGAGCGGCACCAGCGTGAACTCGAAGAACGTGTAGAACAGGATCAGGTCGCGGGCGGCGAACACCCCGAGCATCGCCGACTCCAGCAGCAGCAGGAGCACGTAGAAGCCGACCGGCCTCTCCTTGACCGCATCCCAGCTGACGAGCACCGCGGTGACCGAGAGCAGGGCGGCGAGTCCGAACATCCAGAGCGACAGCCCGTCGAGGCCGAGCGAGAGGCGGACATCGAAGGAGCCCTCCGTGAGCCACGGCATGTTCACCGCGGCGAAGGGCTCGATGCCCGTGGCGGCAGGGTCGGCGAGAAAGCGGACGATCAGCCAGCCGGCGAGAACGAGGGTGACGACGGCGGAGACGGCCGCGCTCTGCCGCACGGCGGACAGACCGCGCGAGCCGAGCACCCAGGCCACGACCGCACCGACCAGCGGAGCCGCGATCGTGAGCAGCAGGTGGGCGGAGGGGGAAAAGCCGTTCATGCGGGTCTGAAGATCCCTTCTAGCCCATGGCCCGCGCCACGAGCGCGAGCACGATCAGGAGCACGCCGATCACCCCGGCCAGCGCGTACCGCTGCACGAGGCCCGACTGGAGGTGCCGGACCACCCTGCCGAGCCCGACGGGCACGCGGGCCACGGCATCGACCAGCCCGTCGATCAGGTAGCGGTCGACCGCGGCCGCGAGGCCGGCGACGAGTTCCAGCGGCCGGACGACGAGCGCGGCATAGATCTGGTCGAAGAAGAAGCGGTTGGCGAACAGTGTTTCGAGCGGGCCCAGAAACCGCTCCATCTGCGGCCCGTCGCTGCGGCGGCCGAGGTGCCCGAGGGCGGCCATCACGATGCCGGCCGCCGCCGCGAGCGTGCCCTGGATGGCGATGTCCCAATGGAAGGCGGCCGGAGCGGCGGTGCCGGCCACCGACGGGACCGTGAACGAGGGTGTCGCGGCCAGCAGCGTCGCCAGCGAGTGCGTGCTGAAGAGCCACCATCCGCTCACTGCCGACAGGAACGCAAGGATGACCAGCGGAACGGTCATCGACGGCGGCGACTCGTGGGCATGGTGTCCGGCCTCGTCCGGGATCCGCGTGGGGCCGGTGAAGGTCATGAAGAAGGCACGGAAGGTGTAGAAGGCCGTGAGCGCCGCCGTGGCCAGCGACATCCAGTAGAGAAGCCGCCAGGTGGACGGCGCGTCGAGGGCGTCGAGCGACGAGCCGCGAACGCCCCCGGCCAACTGGGCGGCGTCGGGCGTGACGCTCGCGAGGCGGAATGCGTTGTCCAGGGACGCGTGGCCGCCGGCAGGCACCGATTCGTGGTGTTCGCCGTGGGCGTCGGGCCATCCCCGCGAGTGAAGCGAGGCGAGGATCTCATCCTTGCTGAAGAAGCCGGCGAACGGGGCCACGCCCGCCAGGGCGAGCGCGCCCACGAGGAAGGTGGCCGCCGTGATCGGCATGATCCGCCTCAGGCCACCGAATCGCCGCATGTCGATCACGCCCCCCATCGCGTGCATCACGGAGCCTGCACCCATGAAGAGGAGCGCCTTGAAGAAGGCGTGGGTCACGAGGTGAAAGATCGCGCCCGTGAAGCCGAGCAGCGTGCCCGTGCCGAGGCTCGCGAACATGTAGCCGAGCTGGCTGATCGTGGAGTAGGCGAGGACCCGCTTGAGGTCGTTCTGGACGGTCCCGATCAGGGCGGCCACCAGCGCCGTGGTCGCGCCGACGATCGAGACGAGGGTGAGGGCTCCCGGGCAGGCGACGAACAGCGGAGCCGAGCGAGCCACGAGATAGACGCCGGCCGTCACCATGGTGGCGGCGTGGATGAGCGAACTGGCCGGCGTGGGCCCCTCCATGGCGTCGGGCAGCCAGACATGCAGCGGCAGTTGCGCGCTCTTGCCGCAGGCGGCGAGGAGGAGCAGGAGGCAGATCGCGGTGGCCACGGGGCCCGGGGTGTGCGTGGCACCGAGAACGCCGTCGAAGTCGAGGGTGCCGTAGGTCATCCAGATCAGAAACGTCGCCACGGCGAGGCCGAAGTCGCCGACGCGGTTGACGAGAAACGCCTTCTTGGCGGCCTTCGCCGCTTCGGGCTTCGCGAACCAGAACCCGATCAGAAGGTAGCTGCAGGCGCCCACCGCCTCCCAGAAGACGTAGACGAGCAGGAAGTTGCTCGCCGCCACGAGCATCGACATGGAGAACACGAACGTCGAGACGAGGGCGAAGAACCGCGGGTAACCGGGATCGCCGTGCATGTAGCCGATCGAGTAGATCGCGACGAGGAGCCCGACGCCGGTGATGATCACGAGCAGCGTCGCCGTGAGCGGGTCGAGCCGCAACGTCACCGGGATCGAAAACGACTTGGCGGCGGACTCGGTGTCGCCTGCCGCTCCCGCGTCGGCGATTCCCGCCCACTCCCAGAGCGTCGTCGTCATCTCGACCGCCTTCGCCGGCTGCTCGTGCCCCGCTCCGGTGGCGGCCACCTCGCGGGCGACGCCGGCGAGCAGCGTGGCCGCCACGACGAACGCCGCCGCGATGGCGGCGATCGCGGGAAGGTGCGCATGACGCCCAAGCAGGCGGCCGAGGGCCACGGTGATGATCGCCCCCGCAAGCGGCAGGAGCGGCACGAGCACGAGGAGTGTCTGAGGTGAGAGTTCGTTCATCGGGACTGCAGAGAATGCTGGTCAGATCTGCTCGCGTTCGAGGAGAGCGGCTTCGTCGGCCGCCGGCTCGACGCCGGCCGGGGTGAGCCTGGGGAACCGCGGCGGCACGCTGTCGACGGCCGGCAGTTCGCGATCGAGGATCCGGGGCAGGTCCGACTCGCGGAGTGACTGCCAGGCAGCGGCATCGAGCCGGCCCGTGCGGGCAAACGCCTGCAGCACGAACACCAGCGCCACCGCGGCCTCGCAGGCGGCCACCGTGAGCACGAGGATCACGAGGACATGGCCGCCCCAGTCACCATGGTGACGGCTCCACGAGACGAGCGACACGGAGATCCCCTGGAGCATCAGTTCGGCGCAGAGGAACATCACGATCATGTTCCGGCGGGCGAGGATGCCCACGAGACCGAGCGCGAACAGCATGGCCCCCACGACGAGGCCGTCGAGGACGAGCGGGGATGGCGCGCCAACGGTCATGGAACGGCCCTCCGGTCGGTCGCGGGGACGTCGGCGGAGCCGCCCCGTGAGACGATGGCGATCGAACCGACGAGGGCCACGAGCAGCAGCACCCCCGCGACCTCGACCGCGAGCAGGTGGCGGCCGAAGAGCTCGCCACCGAGCCGGGCGACGTGGTCGTCGGCGAGAAGGTCGGCAGCCCCGGGTGGGGCCGGTTCGGCGGCGGTCGAGCCGGCGAGGAGCTTCGCCTTGGTGGCGGGCATGGCACAGCAGGCTGGGGGCGCGGTGGTCAGCCGCCCGATCGTGAGGGATAGGATGCCGAGCAGCACGGCGCCCGCCACGGCCGCGAGGAGTGGCTCGTTCGATACCCGGTCGTACGGGGCGAGGCCCGCCGGCTGGGCGAGCATCAGCACGAACAGGAACATCACGAGGATGGCCCCCGCATAAACGACGATCGTGGCGACGCCGAGGAACTGCCCACCGAGGACGAGCAGCACGCCGGCGACGCCGGCGAGGGCCATCGCGAACCAGATCGCCGCGTAGACCGGCGACCGCGAGACGACGGTCGCGGCTCCGGAGATCACGGCCACGAGGGCCACCGTGAGGAAGACGGCGTCCTCCCCCGCGGTTCCCAGCCGGTGTCCGAGGGCGATGAAGGAGGCAAGGGCCGCGGCCCCGACGAGCCCGCCGAGCCAGCGGGCGGCCCGCTCCGCGCCGCCGGTGCGGCCGCGGGGCAGCAGCAGCCAGAGGCTGGCCGCAGTGGCGGTCACCCCACCGGCGAGCAGCGTGCCCGGCGAGACGGTCGGGAGGACGGAGGCGATCACGGCGTGCACCCCATCGTGGTCGACTTCATCGGCTCGGCGTCCTTCGTCATGTCGTAGACGCTGAGCAGCTTCTCCTTGTCGAAGATCATCTCCTCGCGGCTCTTCCCGGTGAGGTCGAGCAGGCTCGTGAGCTCGATCGCATCGACCGGACAGGCCTCCTCGCACATGCCGCAGAAGATGCACCGCAACTCGTCGATGTGGAAGCTCTCGGGATACTTGTCGCGGTCGGGCCACGGGCTCTCGGCCGCCACGATGTCGATGCAGTGGGCGGGGCAGGCGGTGGCGCAGAGGAAACAGGCCACGCATTTCACGCGGCCCTCCGCGTCGCGGTTGAGCCGGTGCACGCCGCGGTAGATGAGCGGGTTGCCCACCTTCGGACGCTGGTCGGGATAGCTCACCGTGACCTTCGGGCTCACGAGGTGCCTGGCGGTCGTCGTCAGCCCGCTTACGAAGAGGGGCAGATAGAGCCGTTCCGCGAGGCCCAGGGGCTTCTCTTCGAGCCACGTGATCGAGGGATCGGAAGGCTTCATCTCAGACCTCCACCAGGTCGCGACTGGAACCGAGCACATGCTCCGCGTCGAGCGGGCCGGGCGTCCGGATCGGCGTGTTGTCGGTGCCAGAGGGGGTGAGCACGCCCGCGGCGATCCAGCCCAGGAAGAACACCACCCACGGGGCTGCGATCGCCGCCGCCGAGGCCGCTCCTTCGCCGAGCGCCGCCACCAGCTGCGGCCGGAACTCCTCGACCGCTGCCACGGTGACGAGGTTCGCGAGGCCCAGCGGCAGCATCACTTTCCAGGCCAGGTTCATCAGCTGGTCGAACCGGAACCGCGGCCAACTCCAGCGGACGAGCATGAAGAACAGGATCACGCCGAGGATCTTGGCCGAGAGCACCGCGAAGCGGATCAGGGCGACCGTCCAGGTCTCCACCGGCCCCGACCCCGTGACGCCCCAGAGGTGCCAGCCGCCCAGAAACATGATCACGATCAGGAAGGCCGCCGTGACCATGTGGAGGAACTCGGACACGAGGAACAGGAGGAGTTTGATCCCCGAATACTCGGTGTGATAGCCGCCGACGAGTTCCTGCTCGGCCTCGGGGAGGTCGAACGGCAGCCGGGCCGCCTCGGCGAAGCTCGCGA
>CAIKWU010000566.1 GCA_903831155.1 uncultured Planctomycetaceae bacterium
GGCGGTGTTGGCGATGTTCGGAAGGACGGTCACCGCCAACAGCCCAAGGATCGCCACCACGACGAGCAACTCGACGAGCGTCATGCCGGCACATCGATGAATGCGAATACCCACGGCTGCGGCTACTTCTTGAGAAGGTCGTGGTTGGTGACGTTGTCGCGGGCTACCTGAGCGCCGTCCGGCGACATGAACGCCCCAGCCAAAGGCGAACCCTGCCGCGTGGACGGATTGCTCGGAGTTGCGTTGAAAATGGCGACCCATCCGTTCGGCGCTGCTGCCGACGACGTCACGAGGCCGTAGCCATTTGACGACGAGGCCTCCGGGTCAGCACCCGTCGTCAAATCGTTGGTCGCCTCGTCAGGGCCGGCGGAATAGATGAGCGGTACCAGGCCGTAGTCGTTGTTCGGCGGCGTTCCAGTCACCCTCATCGGATCGAGGGGATCGGGATTAGTCGTCGCGTCGCTTGACTGGATGACCGACGTGTATCCCGCCGGCCAGCGGATGAACGCGATCGGTCGCCCCCAGCCATCCCACAGTTCGGGAGCACCATCCTTGTCGATGTCGCCAATCTCATCGTTGCGGAAGACCTCAGCCGCATCGGCGTTGAAGCCGCCGCGGGTGACGATCATGGCAAGGCATTCGGCGCTTTGGTAAGCCAGGCTGCGTGCGCCGCTGGCTTTGATGCTCGCGTACCGGCGGGCAGGAGCAGTGGCCGACGCCGCCGGAGGCACAGGCACGTCGGCCCACTGATCGGGCATCTCCAGTGTCATCAGAAGCCGCTTGCTCAGCAGCCGCGACCGCGCGATCGCCGTCCGATCGGCGCCAGCGCCGGGAACCCGCCGCATCAGGTAACTCTCGTACTGCGGCAGGACGATCTCGTTGATCTTCCGGATAGTGCTACGCGTCTTGTCGATCTTGGCACGCTGCCTCGCCCCGGCGAGGCCAGCGAGAGTCAGCGACGCGAGCATCGCGACGATGACCAATGTCACCATTAACTCAACGAGCGTAAAGGCAGATCGCTGGTCTCGGCAACTACTGGTTGATGGAGTACACATCGTGGCTCGCAGTTTGTGCGCCCTATTTCAGGCCGTCGAGGAATTGCTTCCGAGTGCCAGGCCAGAAGTTCGAGAGGTCGTCGTCGGTGCCGAACTCCTCATCTTGTCCCGCGCAGAGTATCTGGAACGTGTCGGCGTTAAAGTACGGACGGTTCGTGTTTGTCCACAGCGGTAAATCGGTAGCCGATGTAGGAATGCGAGTCGGATAGTACGCACCCAATGGTAGGTTGACTGAATCCTGGCCAACTTGATATGTCACCGGAGCAGGCGGCCAGCCGTTGCTGAAGGTGCCGGTGCCACTATCAAGCAGTGAATAAGAAGAGCCGTTGATGTAGATATAAGGGCTCCCTTTTTTACTACTTGGGAAGTAGATGGTGTTTGTCGTATCGGTGCGAGATTGATCCCAGTCAAAAAGGCGTTTTCGCGGCAACGTGTCGAGTATGTTATTGCCATTCAGGTCTTCGCCTGGGTCAAGTACGTTGTCGTTGTCAAGGTCCTCGCCGGTGACGGGACGAGTTGGCTGATCGGTATATCCCCCAAGCCACCCCAGAATCGCGTTTGCGGGCGTTACGGATGTTTGCACCTGAGTGGCGATGACATCGCAGCGAGGAAAGTTTCGCAGAATGTGCTTGGCGGCCGGCGTCCCCGCTCCGACTCCGCTCAAGCAAGGTGGAAAACTCCCGTACTCGTTCTTGTAATTCATGATCGCCATGTGAAGCAGATCGATTTCCGCCTTGATCGCAGCGTTACGAGCAGAGTTGCGGGCTCGCATCACCGCCGGCGTCACGAGCCCTGCCAACAGCGCGATAATCATGATCACGACCAGCACTTCCACGAGCGTGAAGCCGCTGCGGCGATGAGAACCCGGAGTCATTGCGAGATCACTGTGCACGGGTGTTTGCCTTTCCATGGTCACGACAGGTCCTGGATCAGTTTGATCAGCGGCATGAAGAGGGCGATCACGATGAAGCCCACCGCACCGCCGAGGAAGATGATGAGCAACGGCTCCATCAGGCTCGTCAGGCTCTCGGTGAGCACCGCCACCTCCTCGTCGTAGGTGTCGGCCACCTTTTAGAGCATCGTGTCGAGCTCACC
>CAIKWU010000567.1 GCA_903831155.1 uncultured Planctomycetaceae bacterium
GTTGAGTTGGAGCTGGTAGCCCGTGGCGGGAGCGAGCACGTCGTACAGTTGGATCATCGATGATGAGCCGGAGCCGATGGTGAAGACCTGGCCGCCCGTCATGTAGTTGGTGATGGCCCTGGCGCCACCCGTCATGCCCAGGTTGCCGGCGAAGGTGATGTCGCGGGTGGCGGTCGCGGGGAGGTCGAGCGCGTCGCCGAGCACGACGGGGGCGGAAATCCTGTTGACGGCGCCGGCGACGCCGCCGCTCGTGATCGTGGCATTGGCGGCGTTACTGTTGAGAATCAGATTGCCGCCCGTGCTCGAGATATCGGTCGTGACCGGAATGGCAACGCCACCGATCGTGATGGCGCCCACCGTCACGTCGGTCGCGCCGATATCGGTCGTGAGATTGCCGGTGAGGCCGACGCTCAGGTTCGCCGTGTCGTCGGCGGTGGTCGGTGCGCCGGTGTTCGGCAGCCAGTTGGCGGCGGTCGTCCACGACTGCGACCCGCCGGCGGGAACGTTCCACGTGTAGTCAACTGCGAAGGCCTGCCACATCGAGGATGCGGCGACACACGCCACGGCAAGAGAACGCAACGAGAGACGAACCATTGGAGTGAACCCCCCGCGAGAGAACGAACGCGAACGACACCACTGATGATAGTCGTCGTCGATACGATCTCGCAACGATGCGCATGACCGAATAGCCGCTGTTTTTGGCGGAAATAAGCCCGCTCTGTTGCGCTAGTCGCCGCAGCCGGCCGGAGGCATGCTCGTCGCCGGCGGGATGTGTGAGTTCGCTTCCCCTACGGTACCGAGCACGTCCTGCGTTGCACACATCGCACCGTCTTCTGCGCGTGCCTCCGATCCGGCTGCTCCCCTGCTGGAATCCCAGGTCTGCTGTGCGGCATCGCCAGAGTGTCCCCATCGCTTACGCGATTGGGCTTGTACGGGAAGCGGGCGACCACCCGTACAAGCCGAAGGCCGTGAGGCCTCGGGCGCGGCGGTGAAGGTTGTGCATCGGTCCTCGCCGCGGCCCCACGCCGTACGGCCTGGGGCTTGGACGGGCAGCGGATGACGTTTGGCGTCGCGTGACGCCGATCGGCGTTACTCGCGGGCCCGGCGTCGCAGGACGAGCGTCATCAGGCCGAGGCCGGAGATCGCGGCGGCGATGCTCGTCGGCTCGGGCACGACCACGAGGCTCAGGCCGCCGGGGCTGATCGCCTGGAAGTAGGCGGTCTTGCCGCTTCCGAGGTTGTAGGCGTTGCTCGAGCCGAAGTTGGCCAGGCCCGTGAGGTTCACGTTGCCCGCGATCAGCGGGTAGGTGGCGTCGGCCACGCTACTGGTGAGGCCGGAGAGGCTGCCGACGCCAAACGTGGCCGCCGACGCGAACGTCACCGAGCCGCTCACCGTGAGTGGTGCTGCGGCGTTGAACGCGAACAGGGCGCTGCTGCCGAAGGTGACATTGCCGCCCATGGTGCCACTGCCTCCGAGAACGGCGCTCGAGGCCACTGAAACCGCCCCGGTCGCCGCCGACTGGTTGCCGTTGACGAGCAGCGTGCCGGCGAGCACGGCGGTGGTACCCGTGTAGGTGTTGGCCCCGTCGAGCACCCACGTGCCGGCATCAGCCTTGACCAGCGAGAGCAGGTCTGAGCCACCCGCTCCATTTGTGAGGATGCTGCTGATCGTGTTGGCGGCCGTGCTGGCTCCGCCAAGCGTCAGCGCCCGGCCACCCGTGCCGGCGAGGGCGTTCGAGCCGCCGCCGCTGCCGTAGGTGACGGCTCCGGCGCCGGTGGACTCGAGCGTGGCACCGTTCGCGCCGATCGTGAACAGGCGATCCGTCGAGGAGTTGCTCGCCCCAGTGTGGCGGAGCGTGGCCCGATCGAGCACGAGGTTGGCCGCCGCATTGGACGACGACCCGAGCGAACTCGCCGAGCCAGCGTCGGCGACCGATGCGACCGAGAGCGTGGTCGGGTAGTTGTAGGCGGATGCAACGGTGTAGCTACCCGTGCCCGACGTGATGCCGTTCTGCGA
>CAIKWU010000568.1 GCA_903831155.1 uncultured Planctomycetaceae bacterium
CGACCAGACCTTGGTCCAGACCTTGCCCGCCACGTCGTCCACGTCGCAGCGGCGGATGTTCCAGCGCCGGAGCTCGTTGAACACGAGGCTCCGGTGCCGGATCATCAACACCCCAAGGGAGGCGTTGTCCTTGCCCTCCGAGGCCGTGAGGACGTTCATCAACTCCGCATCGAGCCGCACGCCGGCGAGCGGCTTGCAGTCGGACTGGCTGTCGGGACGGTCGTCGGTCTTCGTCATGCGGTGGTCTCCGGGGTTTGAGAAATGAACGGACGCATCTCCACAAACGGGATTTCGGGCAGGCGTGGCTCACGCCCTCCCGAAAAAACCGCGTGCCCCGCACAAGGCCATGCAGGGCAACGACTTGCGCTCGACCGCGATCGCCGGGCCCGCGGCCACAGCCACGGGCCGGAGCCTCATGAGGCCCCAGCCGCCCCACCGTCGAGCAGGAGGTCGGCGAACTCCTTCGCCTGGTCGGCCGTCCCCTCGAGGTCGAACTCCTCGGCGAGCGTATTGCCGATCCACGACTGGAGCTGCCTCGACTCGGCCCGCTCCGCCACGTGGGTGGCCATTTCGCTGGCGAAGTTGACCAGGTCGTAGACACGGCACTTCACGGGCAGGAGCCGCTGGCGGCGGACAGGGAGCGTGTCGAGGTTTGTGAGCCCGTAAAACTCCTGGATCCGGCCGGTCAGCCGGTCGAAGTCCTCCACCGCTCGGGTCTTGCGGAGCGGGTCGGTCACCTTCGTCTTCACGAGCTGCCGGTAGAGGGTGTGCGCCTCGCGGACCGACGCCCACGACGACTGGGCCGCCAGGAATCGTTCTCGGATCGCGGCGAAGCCGTCGGCGTGGTCGAAGCACTCGATCGCCCGCCGGAGCGTGTGCCGAGGGCTCTTGCTCGCCGGCACCTCGCTGCAAAACGCCTTGTGATAGCCGATCGCCCCGTTGGCGCAGATCAGCCGCAGCAGGGCCACGTGGATGCGTGCGCCGCCATAGCCGTCGATCGGCACGTCGAGCGTGAAGCGGTTGGCAAACTGGTCGCCGCCGATGGCCAGGGCCTGCTCACCGCTCCGCGGCGTGAACGTGCAGCTCACCACCCCGTCGCCGTAGTGCGACTGCCGGGCTCCGTGCGAACCGGCCAGATCACGGACGTCGTCGATCGTCACTAGTCGGTCGGTCGGCTTCGAGACCGCGAGGGCCACCGGCGGCCCCTTCTGCGGATACTCGACCATCACCCGCAGCTGGTCGTCCCGGGAGACCTCGCAGATTCGCCGAAACACCTCCTCCGGCTGGAAGTAGCGAAAGGTGCTCGATCCAAACCGATAGCGGGCGAATACCGACTTCCAAAACCTACCCGAGACACGGCAGTGCTCGCCGCCGATGTCCACGAGAGCCTTGGCCGGCAGCGTCGATTCGCCGCTCCGACCCCCCGGCTCCCCGGGCGCAGCGGTCACCCGCAGCCCACCGAGCGTGGTGAGCCTCGGCTCCACCCGCACGCGGCGGTTTTCCGCGCCACCGTCGTCCCGCTGACCGTCACCGCGTGCCACATCAACCATGCTGCTCACCCCTCCTGGTGTTGAACCAATCCATGCCCGCGATCCACCCGCTCCTCACCGCCCAACCGGCATCACCCATGCCTCGGGGACTCCCTTCTACGGCGGAACCGATCCCGCGCTTCCTCCACACTGAAGTTCCACGGCCGCACCCGGCGAACCCCGCGAAACACCGGCGGCTCGCCCGATGCCGCTCCGGCCCCGGTTCGGGCCCTGCTCTCCTGTTTCGAGAGGCTCACGAGCAGTTCCAGCATCCTGGCCGTGGCCCGCTCGACCCGGTCGTTGAGCCCGATCGACCGCCAGCCCTCCGCGGCCTCGACGTACTGCGCCACGGGCAGAGCCGTGGCGGTGAAGGGGTGGCTCGTCGCCTGGCACTGCACGATCGATTTATGGGCGATCCCCTCCACCCTCCGCAACACCCGGCCGGCCATCTGCACCGTCGGCCCGCGGCCGGCCGGCCGACAGAACACCGTCTCGAGCCCCGGGCAGTCGAACCCCTCGGTGAGCACGGCCACGCTGAGCATCACCCGGCATGCACCCGCCTCGAACCGCTCGATCTGGGCCTCGCGATCGCTCGAGCCGGTGA
>CAIKWU010000569.1 GCA_903831155.1 uncultured Planctomycetaceae bacterium
ACCACGGTGATGCCGAACGCGAGCGCGGCACCCGACGACGCGAGGAGGATCAGCCAGTCCGGCACGAGCCAGGCGACTGCCGGGTCGGGCCGCCCGAGCCCCGAGTAGGCGAAGCGGTGGCCGGCGAGCGGCGGATCGGTCGCCGCCGCGGGCTGTCCGACGGCCTCGCCACCGGCCACGGCCTCGATCCAGGATGCGAGGTCGGCCTCCGCCACGACCGGCTGCTGCCGCCAGCCGAACCCGGCCGGCTCCCAGCGCTGCTGCGAGTTCCAGGAGGCCGGAACGCCCACGACCCGCTCGTCGCCGCGGGCCAGGATCGTCCAGTAGAACCGCCGCTCGATGACGGGCGGGTCGAACGTCGGTGACGCCAGCGGGAGGGGCTCGGGCAGGCCGAGCCGTGCGGCCGCGCCGGACCAGCCTTCGGAACGCGGTGTCACGCTGCGGATGTCGATCCGCCAGCGGCGGCGGGGATCGGCCTCGGGGGGCTCGACCACGACGCGGCCCCCGGGTCGTACGGCATCGGGCACCACGGTGCCGCCGAGGAGCACCTCTCGGGTCGTGCGTCCGGAATCGTCGCCGACGTCACCGGGCAGCGTGCAGGCGATCGGCCCCGTCACTCCCGACACCACGTACGTGGCCACGTCCTCGCGCTGCCCCGGCAGCAGCCTCGTCCGCAGCCACGCCGCCTCGACCACCATGCTTCGCGCCACGTCGCTGCGCCGCATCGAGAGGGCGAGCGGCACCGACGCCTGCGGCCGGGTCGCCGCCCACGTCTGTGCCACGACTCCCCCCGCCGGCGCCACGTCCCGCCGCCACGCATCGCCCCGCATGCCGACGGCGAGCGGTTCGGCAGCCACCACCGTCACCGACTGGCGGCCGACCCCGGCGGCGAGCGGCACGACCTGCGGCAGGTCGAGCGGCACGGTCGATTCCGGCGGCACGTCGGGAACGGGGAGGCGATAGCGGACGGTGAGGTCGCCGGCGCCGAGCAGCGGCTCGGGCAGGATCACGCGAAAGGCCTCGTCGTCCGCTCCGGAGTCGGTCGCGGCATCGACCCGCGTGGGATCGAGCGGCTCATCGTCGAGCCGCACCTCGAAGCCGGCGTCGATGACCGCCCGCGGCACCGAGAGCTCGACGAGTTCGAGCGGCACGTGCATCACGTTCAGGCGGAGCGCCTGATCCACGGCCACCCCGGAGCCGGCGATCGTCGCCTGCATGGCGAGCACGGCCTCGACCCGACGCGGAAGAAACCGCCGCGCTGCGGCGAAGGCTCCCTCGGCGGCGTCGAGACGGTAGACGAGCGCGTTGCGATCGGCGTCGGACAGCGGCGCCGAGGAGGCGGTCTGTCGCACCAGCCCGGCGAGGGCGTCGGTGTCGGGCAGGAGCTCGATGTCGCTTCGCGACGTCACCACGACGACGGCCGGGCCGACGAGGTCGGCCCGCGGCGCGGGCAGCGTCCAGGCCACGCGGTCGGCATCCTTGTCCAGCGGCCGGCTCGCCCGGAGCTCGACGATCGCGTCGCCCGCGAGGGCCTGGGTGAACGGGATCGTGACCACGCCCCCCTCCGCCACCACCGCCGCCACGTCCACGGCTCCCGCCGGCCCCGACTCGTCGATGCTCCATGCCGGATCGAGTGCGAGCGAGATCCCGTTGATCGGCGCCCCGCGAACCGCGACGCGAAGCCGCGCGTCGAGGCTCACGCGGGTGCCGCCCACGTCGTAGCGATACTCGGGCTCGATCACCACCCGGCTCCGCCGCGGCCGCACCCGCATCGTGAGTGATGCCGGGAGCCCGTCGTAGGCGAACGCCGCGATGAATCCGGGCCGCCGCGCGAACGCCGGCGGGTCGACGCGGCGCACGTCCGCCGTGTCGCTCCAGGTGACCTGCCAGTCGCCATCGACGAGGAGGCTCAGCCGGCCCCACTGCCGCCACGACGAAATGCCCTCCACCGCAAAGCCGACCGGATCGAACGCCGCGGCCCCCGAGGGATCGATCGAACGCTCGCAGGACAGCGAGACGGTCGCCGCGCCGGAGGCATCGACCGGCACCGAGACGTCGATCGTCGGAACCTCGGGCGTGCCGCCGCGGGCCACGAGCGCGGCCGGGGCGCGGATCTCGCGGAGCACCGACCGCGGCGGCAGCGAGATCCGCAGCGGGCTGGTGGCTGCCAGCCGCGCGAGGGTGATGGTGGCCTCGGTGATCGCGTTCCGGCCATCGACCCGCACGACCGCCTCGGTGACCGCTTCGGCCGCCGCCCGCGGCTCCGCCACGGTGGCCGACGCCACCACGATCCGGGCGTCGCCCGACAGGCCGGCGAGCGAGACGACGCTGCCGCCCCCCTCCGCCGTCGCCACGTCGCGGTCGGGCGCCGGAGGCTCGGACCGCACGATCGGATCGGCGCGGCTGGTGGACACCTCGATCCGCGACGCCACGGCGGCCGGCATCCGGATCGCGAACGCGTCCTGCTCGCGTCCGGTCTCGACCGGCAGGCGGCCCTCGAGGACCACGACGTGCCGCACGTCGCCCCCCGCCTCGGGCCGCGCGTCGAACCAGGCGCGGTATCCGCCTCCGGGTGCCGCGTCGACGAGCATCCTCCCGGGCCCCTCGTGGCGGGGCGGGCCGGCAAGCAGCAGGCCGGCCGATTCAAGCGGCACCATCGCCCACCCGGGCGCCGACTGCGTGATCGTGAACTCGATCGTCGCGGGGCAGGTGAATCCCGCGCGGCCGGCCGGCTGGTCGGCGGGAGGCGTGAGGCCTCGACCATCGATCCTCGCCACCACGGTGTCGAGCACGGCGGCCGGCGGCTGGAGCGGGCCGGCGAGACCTTCCTTCACTCGCAGCAGATCCATGAAGTCGCGGTATCGGAACCCGGGAACCGGCACGAGCCCCCCCTCTTCGCCCTCCACATAGAAGAGTTCGGGGCCGACCTCCCGAACCTGCACGCCGCCTCCGGGCTCGACCGCCGGAGCCGGCCCCGGCTGCCACCAGGCGACGATCGCCCACGAAGCGAACGCCAGCAGCGCCGCGGCGCACCGCGATCCCGGCCGCCGGCCGCGGCGCAGCGTTCGCCGTCTCAGGCTGCCGATCACGGTTCGCTCGACTGGATGCTGCTGCACGAACTCACGCTGCACGAAGAGAATGTCTCGCCTGAAATCTAGCCCGAAACACACCGCAGAGGGCGCATTCCACGCAGCTTCGTCAGGCTGCGGGACCGTTACCGGCCGTTTTACCGGCCCATTCATCACGATCGGCACGGATGCCGTCGTGACGCCGGGCTCACGAGCCCCCGTCAGCCGAGCATTCGCCGGAACGTTGCCAGCAGTTCGGGCGTGCTGGCCGCGATGACGGCCGGGGCATCGAGGTCGAGACCGTCGGCGCTTCCCTCGAAGCCCCCCACCGCACAGCCCGCCTCCCGGGCGATCAGGATGCCGGCAGCCACGTCCCAGCAGCTGATGCGGCGCACCCAGAAGGCGTGCATGCGGCCGCAGGCGACATACGCGAGATTGAGGGCCGTCGATCCGGTGCGCCGGATCGCCTGCACGTGCGGCAGCACCGCCAGAAAGTCGCGAACCGCGGGGGCGTCGACCGTGACGTGCGTCGGAAAGCTCACGGCCGCGACGGCCTCGTCGCTGACGCGCACCGCCGGAGGCGAGATCGGCTCGCCGTTGAGAAACGCGCCGCCGCCACGACGGGCGGTGAAACACTCGTCGCGAAGCGGATCGTGGATCGTCGCCACCAGGAGATCATCGCCGTCGGCCAGCGCGATCGACACGCAGTAGGCGGGGAATCCATGCACGTAGTTGGTGGTGCCGTCGAGCGGATCGACGATCCAGCGGAGCCCCGAGCCGGAGTGGCCGGGCTGGCCCGGCGGCGGACGCGTGGCGATGCCGTCGGCTTCCTCCCCCACGAACCCGTGCCGGGGAAACGCCTCGAGCACGATCCGGCGGACCTCGGCCTGCGCGGCATGGTCGGCCTCGGTGACGAGGTCGCGGGGCCCCTTGGCCTGCGCGGTGAATCGGCCGCGCCACGCCGTGAGCACCCGTCCGGCGGCGCGGGCCGCGGCCTCGCAGACGGCGAGTGGATCGTGTTCGGTCCCGATGTCGGCTGTCATGGCGACGAGTGTATCGCACCTCCGTGCGGCACGCCGACGCTACACTCATGGCCGCCCTCCGCGAGGCTCCGCGGAGACCATGCCGGACACAGCCATGCCCGACACGATCGACACCCCGTGGCCCGACGCGGGTTGGTTCCGCACGCCGAACGGCCGCACCGCCCGACTCGATCCCGCGCTGCCGCTGCACGGCATCGGGGTCGAGGTCGCCGGCCTGCACGATCGCCTTCTCGGGATCGACCTCGCAGCCGGAGCGACGCCGCCGGTCGTGGACCGCTGGTGCCGCGGCCGCGACCTGACGCTCGTGACCGAGCCGGCCGACGGGCGGTCGCTGCGGGCCACGGTGACGTGGCGGTTCCTCGAACAACCGCCCGGCATCGACGCGTGGGAGGCGGTGGTCTCGGCGCAGACGTCGCTCCTCGACAGCGACGCCACGCTCTCGGTGCTCTCCGACGTCGATGCCGGGGAGGTCGTGGCCGGCTCCGGTCGGGGCGACTGGCGACGGGCGACCGGCGGCGCCCTTCCGGAAGGCGCGACCGCCGTGATCGCGCGGCGGCCGGCGACGAGCGTGCTCGTCGCCGTGCACCCGGCCGACCTCCGCCGCATCGACGTGGCCCTGCGGGACTCGGTCGCGCACGTGGAGTGCCGGCTGTTCGCCTCGGCGATCGAGAAGGGCGTGCTCCTCCGCAGCCGCGTCCTCGCGGCGATCGGCCCTCGGGAGCACGACGACGCCTGGGCAGCCCGCCTGCTCGACGCCTTCGTGGCGTCTCCGCCGCCGCTCGCCACCTGAGCCGGCAAAAGCCGCCGTATTTTGGCGTGGCATGAAATCGCCGGACGGCGTTACATTGCCCCCATCTTTCCTGGATTTCCGTTCGCCACGGACCGGCGGCCGCGGTCACCCGCGGAACCACGGATCGGTCGCCCCGCGCGGCCTTCTCCCCGTCGGTCCGTCATGGAGGAGGTGCGATCATGGCCGACATCGTGTTCGCGTTCGATCCCGCGATCCATCGTCCGATCCCCGTGCCGGATGCGGCGCCCGCCGACGTGGCCGGCGCGGTCGCAGGTGCGGCGATCGCCGCGGTCGAGGAGGCGGCCGACGTGGCCGCGAAGGCCGGCGCGACGGCGCTGGTGAT
This sequence comes from uncultured Planctomycetaceae bacterium, assembly GCA_903831155.1. Classification (GTDB taxonomy): domain Bacteria; phylum Planctomycetota; class Planctomycetia; order Pirellulales; family UBA1268; genus QWPN01. The sequence goes on from CAIKWU010000569.1 coordinate 5,245, forward strand.
CTGCGGCCGGCTGCTCGATCCTTCTCGGGCCAGCCCGGCACAGGCGGCGCGGCTGCGGCGGATGATCGTGGCACTGGCGACCGGGGGCTGCCGCACCGTCATGTTCGCCGACGACACCGCGGTGTGCCACGACCTCGCGAGGATGCTCGGCGAGCCCCGCGGCCTCGCCTTCGTGACGCCCGCCGCGCCGCTCGCGGTCGACGTGCGTGGCCTCTCCGTGGAACTCGTCTCGGCGCACGGCCCTGCCGGCGCGGGTGCGGCCGATGCCGTGACCGCAGGGCCCTCGCCGCTGCACCGTCGCGTCGTGCTCGGCTGGGACAACGCGCTCTGGTCGGCCGACCGCTGGGCTCCCGACGAACCGGCGTATGGCGTCGTGCCCACGCCGCGGCTCACACCCACCGCGGCCGCCTTCGCGTCGGCGGCTGCGGCGTCGGCCGCCTGGTCACAGCCCGGCACGTTCTGGATCTGGGCGTCGCGACAGCCGCAGGCCCTTCCCCCGGGAGTTCACTTTCTGCCGCCGCTGCAGCCGCGGTCGGCCGACGAGGCCTCTTCGGGGGCCTGCTGCACGCTCACGCTCCTCGACCGCGCGGCCGTCGAGGTGGTCGACCCCGACGGCATCGCCGCGCCGCACGCCGAGTGGCGGGGCTCGTGGCGGGAGGTGCCCACGCACCGCGTCGCCTGGCGAACGGTCGAGGTGGAATCACCCACGGGGGGCGACGAGGAACTCGCCACCGCCATCTGGTCGGCGCTGGAGAAGCAGCCGCGGGAGCGGCCCGCCGCCGTGGAACTGATCCGCTGCTCGATCGCCTGCGGCACGAGCGTGGCCCGCCGCGTCCGCGTCGGCGAGATCGCGGCCGAGACGCTCGCGCGGCTTCGCGGCCTCTACGACGCCCGGACCTTTCCCTGGTGGTGCGTCGATCTCGTCGCCGAGCCGACGGAATCGCTCGCCCCGCTCGGCCATGCCCGCTCGGGCAGCCGCCCCGGCTCCACCACCTCGTTCTCGTCGGCACTTGCCGACATCGTGACCATGGTCGAGCAGTCGCAGACGCTTTCCGCCGCCGAGGCCCGCGAAGCGGGCTGGCTCGCCCTCGAGCTCATCGAATCGGTCTGACCCGCCTCCTTCCCGTTCCCCGCCCCGCGGAGCCCGCAGGATGTTCATCGAACGCATCGACGTCGAACGATTCGGCGCCCTGGAACGCACGACGATCGACCGGCTTGGCCCCGGCGTGCAGGTGCTCCACGGCACCAACGAGACCGGCAAGACCACGCTGCTGGAGTTCGTCCGCGCGGTCTTCTTCGGCTTCGAGGGGCTGTTCCGCCGCGGCGTGCTCGACGCCCGCCGCGCGTGCGCCGGCCGGCTGCTCGTCCGCATGCCTCCCGAGCGGACGCTGATCGAGATCGAGCGGCGCCACGAGGGCCCCGAGCTCGCCACGCTCACCAACGAGAGCTACGCCGACGACGTTGTCGGCCTCGGCGGCGACGCCGGCGACCTGATCCGCATCAGCGACGTCGACCCCCGCCACGACGACGCGGCGCGGCACCGCATCTACCTCCAGGATCTCGTCGGCGACATCGACGAAACCACCTTCACCAGCGTGATGGCCTTCGGCCTCGACGAGCTCCACGAACTGCGGACACTCGAGCCCGAGGGCTGCGGCCGCCGGCTCTACGAGCTCGCGGCGGGCCTCGACCGCTCGACGGTGGCCCGGGTGCTCGCGCATCTCCGCGACGCCATGCAGCGGCTCGATGCCCGCGAGCCCTCGCTCTCACCGATCGCCTCGCTCGAGGCCCGCCGCGACGACGTGCTCGAGCGCATGGCCGCAGCGGGCGCCCCCGCGGTGGCCGCGGGAGCACTCTGGACCGAACTGGCGCACCTCGACTCCGAGATCGCCGCGATCGAGCCGCGCATCGCGACGGCGGAGCGGGGCGAGGAGGTGGTCCGCGGCGTGCTGGCCCTCGAGCCGCTGCACGCCGAGTGGCGGCGGACGGCCGACCGGCTCGCGGCGCTCGAATCCGTGCCGCTCGTCCACGCCGATCGCGACTCCTGGCGGCTGGCGAGCCGCCGCCTCCGCCGCGCCGAGCGGCTCGCGCGGAAGCGGAAGAAGCTCCGCGGCAAGCTCGCGAGGGAACTCCGCGACCTGCCGGCCGAGACGGCCGTGTGGCGGAAGCGGGCCATCGTGACCGCGATCCTCGAGGAGGCCCCGAAGCTCGAGCGGCTCGCCGCCGAGGCGGCCCGCGCCGAGAGCCATGCACGGCTCGCGGCCCGCCGGTTCGGCGAGCAGGTGGGCCTCGCAGGGCTCTCGCGGGTGGTGCCGATCGCCACGACTCTCGACGACGAGGGCGCGACGATCCCCGACGTGCTCCTCCCCGAGGGCTTCGCGCTCTCCTTCGGCCCGCTGCGGTCCCGGGCCCGCGACTGCAGCCGCGCCTCCCACGAGGTGGCCGAGGCCCGCCGCGGCCTCGCCGAGGCGAAGCGGTCGCTCGACGACACCCGCGGGACCGTGCAGGGTGCGGGATCCGGGCTCGCCGGGCTCACCATCGCGGAGGCCATCGAGCGGGCCTCCTCGCGGGCCGCCGCCATCCGCAGGCGGATCACCGCCGGCGACCAGCTCGCGGAGCTCGACCGCTCGATCGCGGCGATCGAACGCGCGGTGGCCGAGAGCGTGGGCAACCAGCTCGTGCCCGCCCCGTGGCTGATCGGGCTCGGCACGCTGTTCACGATCGGCATCGGCATGCTGCTCTCGGGCCTGCTCCTGCCCCGCGAGGTCACCGGCTCGATGGCCTACGCCATGGCCGCACTCGGGCTCGCGGGCGCCGGCGTGGCGTCGGCGACGACCTGGTCGCTCGACAAGAGCACGACCGTCCGGCTCGACGCCCTGCGGCACCAACTGGAGGTGGCGACGGGGCAGCGGGACGAGCTCGCCGAGCAGTGCGGTGCGCTCGACGGCGAGATCCCGGCCGATGCGGCCACGTCGCTCGACCGGCGGCTCGCCCTCGCCCAGGCCGAGGTGCAGCGGCTCGAGGAGCTTCTCGCCCGCGAGGGCTCGATGCACGTGCTCGCCGACCGCGTCACGCTCGCGGAGCAGGCGGTCGCCCGCGCCGGCGAGTCGCGGAAGGCGGCCCGCGGCCGCTGGCGGAAGGCGCTGGCCCAGCGGGGGCTGCCACAGGATCTCTCCCCACGCGAGGTGCGGCAGATCGCCGCCCACCGCCACACGCTGCTCACGCTCGACGACGACCGCCGCCGGCTCTCCGAAGAGGCCCGCCAGAAGCGGGAGGAGCTCGCAGCGCTCGCCCGCCGGATCGACGAGGTGCTCGTGGAGTGTGAACTGGCCCCCGAGGCCACTCCGGCCGAGCACCTCGAGCTCCTGCAGGACCGGCTCGACGCCGAGCGGAAGGCGATCCGCCGCCGCAGCCAGCTCACCCGGCGGCTCGAGTCGGCGCGCCGCCGGCACCGCAGCGTGCTGCGGCAGGTGCGCGTGGCCGAGCGGGCCGTGAAGGAGTTCCTCGACCGCTGGTCCGCCTCGACCGCCGAGGAGTTCCTCGCGAAGGTCGACCGCCGCCCCGAGTATGAGGAGGCCAGCGCCGCCGCGGCCGTGGCGGAGACCGTCTGGTCCGACGCCCGCCGACGGACGACCGAGCCCCCGGAAGTGGATCGCTGGCTGGCGGAGGCCCAGGTTGTGCCGCTCGCGAAGCGGCTGGCGGAGGCCCGCGACGTCACGCTCCGGCACCGGGCCACGCTCGCTTCGGCCGTCGAGCGGCGCGAGGCGGTGCTCGCCCGCGTGGAGGCCGCGGCGGGCGACCACACGCTCGAGCCGCTGCAGGCGGAACTCGCCGCCATCGAGGACGCGCTCGTGCAGCAGCAGCAGCGGCGTGATCTCCTCCACCGCGCCCACGTGCTCCTCGAGCAGACGCGTGCCGCCGTGGCTCGCGACCACCAGCCGCCCGTGCTTCGCGACGCCTCCCGCTGGCTGGCCCGGCTCACCGACGGCCGCTACCCGTCGATCACCACCGCGATCGACGAGGCCCGGCTGGAGGTGCACGACTCCGAAGGCGACGTCTGGAACCCTGAGCGGCTCAGCCGCGGCACGCGGGAGCAGGTGTTCCTGGCGCTGCGGCTGGCGCTGATCCGCGACCTCGGCCGCCACGACGTCAGCCTGCCGGTGGTGATGGACGACGCGCTGGTCAACTTCGACGACGCCCGGGCGCGGTCGGCGGCCCGCGTGCTGGTCGAGTTCATCGAGGAGCAGGCGTCGGACCGGCAGATGCTCGTGCTCACCTGCCACGAGCACGTGGCACGGATCTTTGCGGCGGCCGGCGCCCATGTGCGGTCGTTCTCCGACCCGACGCCGCTCTGGAAGGCGCCTCCGGCGGCCGTGCCACTGCCGGAACCGAAGCCCGCGCCGCGCCCGCTGCCGCCGGTCGTCGAAGCAACGCCCATCGCCCCACCGCCTGCGGAGCCGGCCATCGACGACGGCGACCTCTGGCCCGCCGAGGCGTTCTTCTTCGGCTCGGCCGCCGTGAAGGCCGATGCGGAGAAGCCGAGGCGCGGCCGCCGGCGATCCTGACCGCACCCGGCTCGCGGTGGCGACGGCAACGAGCCACTCCAGGCACCGATCGACCCGCCCAGCGCGGAGCGGCCGCCGGCTACGTCACGATGCCCTGCTGGATGTCGCGGAGATACCGCTGCCGCATCTGGGCCAGCAGCATGCTGAGGTAGCCGTTGGCCCCCAGCGAGAGAAAGAGGGCGATGAGGCTGCCGATCAGCCATCCCCAGGGCCGCTCGCCGGTCAGGGCGGCCTTGCTCGTGGTCGAGCCTTCGGCGATGCGGGTCGACGTGAGATCGATCTGCCGGGCGCGGCCCGGCTTCCGCGAAGCCTCGAGCACCACCCGCTCCACGGCGGGCGGCCAGGCGTCGCCCACGAAGATCCGCACGCGGCGGACATCGCGGGCGTCGGCCGGCAGGTCGCTGGTGAACTGGTAGGGGCTGGCGCTCTTCACGAGATCGGGCTCGAGCCGCACGAGGTAGTCACCGCCGACGTCGTCGGTCGGCACGTACGCGGCCTCGATTCCGGTCGCCAGCAGGGCCGCCAGGGCCAGCACCACGTCGAGCATCTTCGATCCTTTCTTGCCGAAACTGCGGAACGATCCGCCACGATTCCACCCTCGCGCCCCCCGGCTATGCAAGCCCGGTCGGCGGGAGATCCCCCGGATCCCGCTGCCGGCGGGGCCGGGACGGCCTCCTCGCCCCCCCCGCCCCCTTGGCCGCGGCGTCGTCGGAGAGGCTGTCGAGCTCCGCCTGGAGCATGGTGAGAGCCGCCTGCAGAAAGGCCACGGCGATCGGTCCCACGAAGATCCCGATCGGCCCCACGGCCCCCACGCCGCCGAGCACGCTCAGCAGCGCCAGCAGCGGATGGAGCTTCGACTGACCGTGGAGCACCAGCGGCTTCACGATGTTGTCGGCCGTCGAGACCACGCACAGCCCCCAGAGGGCGAGGCCGGCCGCGGCCCAGGTGTTCTTCTCGAAGATCAGGAGCCAGAGGCTGGCCGCCCCCCAGACGATCGCCGCGCCGGCCAACGGCACGAGCGCGCCGAAGAAGGTCAGCAGCGAGAGCAGGAACACCTTCCCGAGGCCGGCGACGTAGAAGCCCATGCCCGCCAGCACGGCCTGCACCACCGCCGCCAGCAGGATCGAACTGACGACGGCGCGGCTGATCTCCTCGAACTCCTCCAGCAGCTGCCACTGGTAGCGGCGGTCGAGCGGCACCAGCCGCGTGACCCCCTCGAGCATCCGCACGCCGTCGGCGAAGAAGTAGAACAGGCTCACGATCGTGACCACCGTGCCGAGCAGCACCTTGCCGACCACGGCCGGGGCCCGCGCCGCGATCGGGCCGCCCCAGTCCTCGAGGAGCCGCCGGATCTCCGCGTTCACGCCGTCGGAGGTGAGTTGCATGCCCGTGGCGTCGTTGAACCACGCCACGAGCCCGTCGAGCACGTGAGGGTCGAGCCGAAATCCCTCGGGCCGCTTGAGGATCGCCGCCGCCTCGCCGCCGGCCCGGAACAGCAAGAGCGACACCGGCGCCAGCACGATCAGCACCACCAGGAGCGTGCTGACCGCGGCGGCGGCCCAGTCGGGCCAGCCCGTGCGGGCGCGGATCCAGCGGTGCATCGGGCCGAAGATGACCACGAGCATCGCCGCCAGCAGCATGGGCAGCAGGAACCCCGACAGCACCCGCAGCGAGAGGAAGCCGAAGATGGCCACCAGCCCGAGGATCACACCGAAGGAAACGAGGCGGGTCATGCGGACGTGAGGATCCCGGGGAGCCACGGGCCAACCGGTGGCGAGTGTACCCCGAACCGCAGCCCCGGGGGCTCGCGGCACCGCCTCGCGGGCTGCCCGGCAGGCGGGTTCCGCGCAGCAGTGTTGGCCCCCCGCGAGGTATCCTTGCGGCCCGTCATCCCGCCCAGGAATCCCCGCCGCATGAGCCCGCCGGACGTGTCCCTCGTGGTGCCGGTCCGCGACGAGGCCGGCAACATCGGGCCGCTCGTCACCGAGATCCGGCAGCGGCTCGACGCCGCGGGGCTCTCCTGGGAACTGTTCATCATCGACGACGGATCGACCGACTCCTCGTGGCAGGAGATCGTCGAGGCCGCGGCGACGGACGACCGCGTCCGCGGCGAGCGGCACGAAGCCGGCCGGGGCAAGTCGGCCGCCCTGATGACCGGGTTCCGCCACACGCGGGGCGGAGTGGTCGTGATGCTCGACGGCGACGGCCAGGACGACCCGGCCGAGATCCCCGGGATGGTCGCGAGGCTCGCCGCCGATCCCGCCCTCGGCCTCGTCAACGGCTGGAAGACGCCGCGGCTCGACCCGTGGCACAAGACGCTGCCGTCGCGGGTGTTCAACCTCCTCGTCGGCCAGGTGACGGGCATCCACCTCCACGACCATAACTGCGGCCTCAAGGCGATCCGCGGCGACGTGGCCCGCGGCCTGAGGCTGACGACCGACCTGCACCGCTTCATTCCCACCCTCGTGTCGCTCGGCGGGCACGGCGTGGTCGAGGTGCCGGTGCACCACCGGCCCCGCGTCCGGGGCGTGTCGAAGTACGGCGCATCGCGGTTCTTCCGCGGCCTCGGCGATCTCGCCCGGGTCGCGGCGATGATCACGTCGCTGCCCGAGGCGGGCGACGGGCCTGCCCGCCGGAGGCTGCGTCTCGGCGTGTATGGCATCGTCGCCGCCGTCGCCCTCGGGGGCATCGCCGGCCGGATCGCCGCCGTGGCGAGCGTCGATCGGATCGGGCTGGAGAACCGTCTCGTGGAGGACGCGGTGAGACGGGACGCCGATGCAGGGGGCCCCGTCGATGCGGCCGCCCTCCGCGCGAGGATCGAGCGGGAGAAACGCCTCGTGCGGCCGTTCCTCTCGGGCAACGACCGCAGCCGTTGGCTCACGGTGCGGGCCCTCGTCGAGAAGGGCACCTTCGCGATCGAAGGCTTCGTGGTCGAGCCGGGCTGGGACACGATCGACGCGGTCGTGCATCCCGACGCCACCGGCACGCTCCACCTCTATTCCAGCAAGCCGCCGCTCCTCTCCGTGATCGCCGCCGCGCCGTACTGGCTGCTCCACCGGCTCACGGGCTGGACGCTCGGCGACCACCCCTTCGAACTCGGCCGCCTGCTCGTCGCGATCTGCTGTGGGGGATCGTTCGCCGTCTTTCTCGCCTTCAGCTTCCGCACGATCGAGTCGCTCGGCACGTCCGACTGGGGCCGGCTCTGGACGGCGGCCCTCGCCGCCTGCGGCACGCTCCTCACCACCTTCGCGGTCGTGCTCACCAATCATCTTCCGGCGGCGGCAGCGACGGCGGTGAGCCTCTGGGCCGTGCTCGCCGTCCGCGGTGAATCGCGGGGCTCGTGGGCCGCGTACGCCACGGCGGGCCTCGCCGCCGCCCTCGCCGCCGCCTTCGAACTTCCCGCGCTCGCCTGGCTCGTGGCGGTGCTCGTGCTTCTCGGGCGGCACGATCTCCGACGCACGCTGACCGCAGCCCTGCCGGCGGCGGCGCTGGTCGCGGCCGCCGCGCTGGCGACGAATCACCTCGCGCACGGCACGGTGGTGCCGCCCTACGCGCAGCGGGCCGAGCCGATCCGGGCCGCGAAGGTCGCGGCCGCCGAGGAATCGTGGAATCCCGACAACTGGTACGACTTCGCCATCCGGCTGCCGAACGGGCGGTTGCTGGAGAGCTACTGGCGGTTGCCCAGGGGCGTCGATCTCGGCGAGCCGTCGCGGGCGGCCTACGCGTGGCACGCGCTCGTCGGCCATCACGGCATGCTGTCGCTCACTCCCGCCTGGCTGCTCGTGGTTCCCGGGCTCGCGCTCGTGGCCGCCGGGCGGCGGAGACGAGCCGGAACCCGCGACCTCGCCGCGGCGATCGCCGCCGTGTCGGTGATCGTGATCGCGTTCTACCTGACCCGCCCCCAGGCCGACCGCAACTATGGCGGCATGACGAGCGGCTTCCGCTGGGTGTTCTGGATGGCGCCGCTCTGGCTGGCCGCCGTCGCCCCGGCCGCCGACATCCTCGGCCGCACGCGGTCGGGCCGAATCCTCGCCGGCCTGCTGCTCGCGGCGTCGGTCTTCTCGGCGGCCTATCCGACGTGGAATCCCTGGACGCGGCCGTGGATCGAGCAGGCGCTGCGGCACGCCGGCGCGATGGCGGGTCCGTGACCACGGGCCGTCACGCGGGCCGGGCCCACTCCGGCCAATGGGCCGGCAGCGGCGCCTCGACCGCGATCCGCTCTCCGCTGTCGGGATCGTCGTAATCGATCCGCCAGGCGTGGAGCAGGATCGGCCGCTCCCGGTCGGCTCCGGCGCCGAGCGGCGGCCCGCCGTAGAGTTCGTCGCCCACGATCGGCAGCCCGCGGCTGGCCGCCTGAAGCCGGAGCTGGTGCATCCGGCCGGTCTGCGGCTCCAGCCGCAGCAGCAGTCGCGGGCCATCTGCGGCGGTGCCGCCGAGCCTGCGGACGCTCGTCACGGCCTCGCGGGCTGCCGGCTCGGTGGCGGCGACGATCTCGCTGCGCGCCTGCTCGGCGATCTTGCGGAGGTGGTCACGCCATTCGCGATCGCCGTCCGGCGCGGATCCTGCGGCCTCGGCATCCCGAGGCTCCACCACGGCGAGGTAGGTCTTGGTGATCTCGCGGCGTTCGAACTGCCGGGAGAGCTTTCGCGCGGCGCGAGGCGTCGCGGCGAAGAGGACCACGCCCGACACGGCCCGGTCGAGCCGGTGCGGGACGCCGAGGTAGCCGCCCGCCCCCAGTCCGAGCCGGTCCCGTAGCCATCGCTCCACGGAGTCGATGCCCGGCGGGGCCTGCGTGGCGAGCCCAACCGGCTTGAACAGGGCCACGACGCCCGAGCCTTGACGGAGAATGCCCGGAGAGTTCATGACCACGGCCTGCGCAACAATCCGAAAAGCACCGCGACGCCTCGACCCTGTCATGTCTAGCGTCGGCCGCCGGGCCGAAGAAAGTGTTGACGAAAGAGAATAAAAGTTGACTCGTCCCCCGGGATAGGTGACCATGCCCCCCCATGGCGATCAAACTCCTCATCGTCGACGATCACGACGTCGTCCGGCACGGCCTGGCGAGTTTGTTCAAGGATTCCGATGTCCGCATCTGCGGCGAGGCGAAGACGGCCGACGAGGGAGTCCGCCTCGCCCGCAAGCTGAAGCCCGACGTCGTGCTGCTCGACGTGCTGCTCGGGGTGGGCGACTCCCTCGACTCGGTGAAGCGGATCCGCTCCGCGACTCCGGACACGCGGGTGGTGATGTTCTCGGCCTTCGACAACCCCACCTACGTGGCGCGTTCCGTGTCCGGCGGAGCCCACGACTACATCCTCAAGACCGCGACCCGCGCCGAGGTGATCGCCGCGGTGACCGGCGCGGCGCAGGGCGCCACACCGACGCGTTTCGGGGAGCTCCGCCGGGTGGCCGGCACGATGTCCCGCCGCGAGGCGACGACCGGCGGCGGCGTGCAGCTCACGCCCCGCGAGACACAGGTGCTCCGCCTCGTCGCGATGGGCCTCTCCAACCAGGAGATCGCCGACTCGCTCGAAATCAGCGTCGAGACGGTGAAGGAGCACGTGCAGAACCTGCTCCGCAAGATCTCGCTCAACGACCGCACGCAGGCGGCCGTGTGGGCGCTGCGTCACGGCCTCGCCTGAACGCGGCGGCACGCGGGTCCGCGGTGAGGAGGATGCCGCGGTGATCGACGACAGTGAGTCGCCCGTCGGCCGCCCGCCGTGGGCCTCGGCCGCCGCTGACCGGCACTCGGAGCCCGACACCAGCCGTGGCTCCGGCGAACTCTCCCGCCGCGAGACCGACTTCGGCCTCGGCGGCGATCCGGGTCTGGCCGACGATCCCCTCGTCGGCACCGACGTGGGCGATGTGCGGATCGAGGCGGTGATCGGCCAGGGAGGCATGGGGCGGGTCTATCGGGGCCGACAGCGGGCGCCCTCGAGGCCGGTGGCGGTGAAGACGATCCGCCCCGGGCCGCGTTCGGCGGTGGCGCTCGCCCGTTTCGCGAGGGAGGCCGAGGTCCTCGGCCGCCTCCGACATCCCGGCATCGCCCAGGTCCATTCGGCCGGCACGTTCGACGGCCCTGCCGGTCCCACGCCCTACTTCGTGATGGAGCTCGTCCCCGACGCCTCCTCGCTGGTCCGCTTCTGCGGGCGGCACGGCCTCTCCATCCGCGACCGCCTGCGGCTCCTCGCCGACGTCTGCCGCGCCGTCGCGCACGGCCATGCGGCCGGCGTGGTGCACCGCGATCTCAAGCCGGGCAACATCCTCGTGGGCGGTGACGGACTGCCGAGGGTGATCGACTTCGGCGTTGCCAAGCTGGCCGACGACCTCGACGCCGACGCCGCCGTCACCGAGACGGGCCAGTGCGTGGGCACGCGGCAGTACATGAGCCCCGAGCAGTTCGGTGGCGGCCCCGTCGATGCCCGCAGCGACGTCTACGCGTTCGGCGTGATCCTGCACGAGCTCGTCTCCGGACGGCTGCCGTACGACGTCTCGAGAATGTCGCTCGTCGACACGGCGCGGATCGTGCGGGAGACGAGGCCGGCGCCGCTCGAGGTTCGCGGGCCGGGGCTCGGTCGCGGGCTCGACGCGATCGCGGCCGCCTGCCTCGCCAAGTCGCCAGACGGGCGCTACGCCTCCGCGACGGCCCTGGCCGACGATCTCGAGCGGGTGGCCGCCGGCCAGCCGGCGACGGTGCGGCCGCGCCGGCGTTGGTCGCCCCGGCTCGTGGCCGCGGGGATGGCCGCAGTGGTCCTGGCGGCCCTCGTCGGACTTGCGTCGGTCACCGTCCGTTCCACGCGGCTCCCCGCGCCGCCGTTCACGGCCGCGTTTCAGAAGGTGTCGAATGGCCGCACCGAGCCGCTCTCCTGGGTGGGCCTGGAGTTTGACGCCGACGTCACCACCGTGAGCCCACGAGACTTGCTGCTCACCCGCGACGGCGAGCCCGTGCCGACCGACGCCCTCGTGGTCACCGGCAGCGGCCGCGGCTGGAAGGTGTCCGGCCTCGAGGCGGTCACGGCGGCCGAGGGCGACTACGAGCTCCGCATCGACGCGTCGGCGACCGGGCTCGTCGCTCGTGACGGCGGCCGGCTCGCCGCTCCGGCGCGGGTCTCGTGGACGATGCCCCCGTATCGCCGGATCGCGTTCAACCTTCTCGACGACAGCTGGCAGGACCACGTCGTCTCGATGACCGACGTGGAGGCCTACACGGAGCGGGTGGCGGGGGCCACGTCGTTCATCCGGCCGACCGTTCCCGGCCGCGAGGGTGCGGCGGTGCTGCGGTTCGATGCCCCGTTCGAGATCCGCTCGGCCGCGCTGATGGCCGGACTCGCCGTCTGGACGACCGGCGACCCGTTTCCGTACGACCCCGGGGCCCGGGCCGGCCTCGACGTCTCGGCGGACGGCGAGCGATGGACCACGCTCATCCAACTCGAGGCGGGCCACGGCGGCTTCGACCACACCGTCCACGACGTCGGGTCGGTCGTCGCCGGAGGCACGAGCGTGTGGGTGCGGGCCCGGCTCGCCGCGACGAAGGAGTGGCCCCGCGACGGGATGATCTTCGCGCAGTTCCTCCGCACCGACCCGCAGATCCCCGGCCCGCAGCTGGTGCTCACGATGACCGGCACGCACCCGCCGGTCATCCCGCAGGACGACGCCCGCTGATGCCGCTCACGCGGAGCCTTGCGACGGGCCGCCGGCGATGATCCGCGCACCCGCTGCCGCCCGGGTGAGGAAGCCGCCGACCTCGCCGCCGAGCGCGGCACGGCAGCGAGCGCGGGCGGCCGCGAGCACAGCGTCCGCCCGCGGGGCCTCGACGACCGCGACGGCCGAACCGCCGAATCCGCCGCCGGTCATCCGGCAGCCATGCACTCCCTCGATGCCGTCGACGGCGGCGCAGATCAGGTCGAGCTCCCGGCACGAGACCTCGAAGTCGTCCCGGAGCGACGCATGGCTCTCCCGCATCGCGTGGCCGGCCGCCCGCCAGTCGCCCTTCGCCGCGGCGGCGGCGAAGGCGAGCACGCGGGCGTTCTCGGTGACGACGTGCCGGCAGCGGCGTCGTTCGGGGTCGGGCAGTCGTCGCTCGGCGGCGGGCAGATCCGCCGCCGCCCCGTCGCGACGCGCCGCCACTCCCAGCCGTCCCGCGGCCGACTCGCACTCCCGCCGTCGCGCCGCGTAGCCGCCGTCCGCGAGGGCGTGCTTCACGCCGCTGTCGATCACCATCACGGCGACCGAGTCGGCGAGCGGCACGTGGCGGATCTCGCGGTCGCGGCAGTCGAGGAGCAGCGCGTGGCCTTCCCGGGCAAGCGTGACCGCGAACTGGTCCATGATTCCGCAGGGGACGCCGGCGAACTCGTGCTCGGCCCGCTGGCAGAGCAGCGCCTTCTCCGCGGGCGGGAGCGAGCGGCCGCAGAGGGCCTCGAGCGCCGTCGCCATCCCCACCTCGAGCGCCGCGCTGCTGCTCAGGCCTCCGCCCATCGGCAGGTCGGCGGTGATCGCCGCCTCGAAGCCGGGGATCGTCCAGCCGAGCCGCATGCAGCCCGCCAGCACCCCTTCCGCGTAGCGGCCCCAGTCGCCACGGCCCGCGACCGGCGGGCTCGCCAGGTCGATCTCGACCGCCGATCCGCCGCGGTCGCTCGTGAGGATCGCCCGCGAGTCGCCGCGTGGCCGCACGGCGATCGTGAGGCCGCGGTCGATCGCCAGCGGCAGCACGAGCCCGTCGTTGTAGTCGGTGTGCTCGCCGATCAGGTTCACCCGTCCCGGCGCGAACACGGTGAAGCGGTGCCGGGCGTCGGTCACAGCAGCGCGCTCGCCAGGTCGGCGAGTTCCGAACGCTCTCCCTTCTCCAGCGTCACGTGGGCGTAGAGCGGCTGGCCGGACATCCGGTGGATCAGGTAACTGAGGCCGTTGGAGAGGGCGTCGAGGTAGGGCTGGTCGATCTGGGCCACGTCGCCGGTGAACACGATCTTGGTGCCCTCGCCGGCCCGCGTGATGATCGTCTTCACTTCATGCGGCGTGAGGTTCTGGGCCTCGTCGACGATGAAGAACATCCGCTGGAGGCTGCGGCCGCGAATGTAGGCCAGCGGCGTGATCACGAGCTTCTCCGCCTCCCGCATGTCGTTGATCCGCTGCGCGGCCTGCGTGTCGTCGCCGCACTGGTGGCGGATCACGGTGAGGTTGTCGTAGAGCGGCTGCATGTAGGGATCGAGCTTGTCGGCGATGTCGCCCGGCAGGAACCCGAGGTCGCGATTGGAGAGCGGCACCACCGGCCGGGCGAGCATGATCTGGCGGTACTTCTGCCGGCTCTCGAGGGCGGCCGCCAGCGCCAGCAGCGTCTTGCCGGTGCCGGCCGTGCCCGCGAGGGTGACCAGCCGGATCGAGTCGTCCATCAGGGCCTTGAGCGCGAACGACTGTTCGGCATTCCGCGGCGTGATGCCGTAGCAGGTGAGCTTCTCGACGCGATGAAAGGAGTCGTCGCCGCGGCGGTAGGTGGCGAGCGCCGACTTGCTGCCGTTGCGGAGCACGAAGTTCTCGTTGGCCAGCGGGGCCTGCGGGAGCGGGAGCATCGCCGCCGGGAGCACGCCGCCGTTGGCGTAGAGGTGGTCGATCGTCTCCGAGGCGAGCCCCTCGATCACGCGTCGACCGGAGTAGAGCTTGTCGAAGCCCTGCACCTTGTCGCTCTTGTAGTCCTGGGCGTTGATGCCCAGCGACTTCGCCTTCATCCGCAGGTTCGTGTCCTTCGACACGAGCACCACCTGCCGTGGCGCCTCCTCGGCCTGGATCGCGAGCGTGGTCTGGAGGATCCGGTGGTCGGGCGTGTCCTGGAGGAAGGCGTCGTCGAGCCGCGGGGCCGTTCCGCGGCCGAGCACCACGCGGATCGAGCCGAGACCGTCGCCGAGCGGGCTGCCCTCGCGGGAGAGCACGTCGCCGGTGAGGGCGTCGAGCCGGCGGAGAAACTCGCGGGCCTGGAAGTGGATGTCTTCGTTGCCGCGCTTGAACTGGTCGAGCTCCTCGAGCACCGTGATCGGCACGGCCACATCGTGCTCGGCGAACTTCCGCAGGCAGCCGCTGTCGTGAAGGATCACGTTCGTGTCGAGCACGAACAGCTTGGGACGGGCGTCGGACATCGTTCCTCCCATGAACGATCCGCGGCGATCCCTGCAGCGCCGCACCGCATTCCGCTACGGGGAATCGTACGCCTCGGGATCCTGCGTGGGCAGACCGATTTTTCGCCGGCCGACGGCGATCGTGAGCGTTTCATGAGCGGACCGCGCTCGGTTGCGAGGGGCTGCCCGTGACCCGTCGCCGGACGGTCGCGGCGGCCGTTGCGTTCCGCACCTAGCGGTCGTTCGAGACGCATCCCGTGCCTCACGGCGCGGGCCGGGACGTCGGAACCACCGCGCGATAGAGTAGACGAAACGTCTCACGATCCCGGGGCCCTGGCATGGAATCGCTGTCCGGAAAGCTTCTCGTCGCCTCGCCTCGGCTGCGCGACGCCACCTTCGGCCGATCGGTGGTGCTCGTGATCCACCACGAGCCGCAGGGGGCCTTCGGGCTCGTGCTCACGCGCCGTGGCGACACGAACCTCGCGACGATCTGGCAGGAGTCGATCCACGAACCCTGCCCGCTCGACGTGCCGCTGATGATCGGCGGGCCGCTGGAGGGCCCGCTGCTGGCCGTCCACGCCAATCCCGGCTGCGCGGATCACGAGATCATGCCGGGCATCTACTTCACGAGGCACCGCGACCAGATCGCCGCGATCCTGGCGGAGGAGAGCCTGCCGCTGCGGGTGTTCAGCGGCTACTCGGGCTGGGGCTCGGGGCAGCTGGAGGCCGAACTCGAGGACGGATCATGGGGCGTGACCGCCGCCACGGCCGATTTCGTGTTCAGCGACGAGGCGACCCTCTGGCGACGCGTCACCAGACGCGTCGCCGACGAGCGGCTGGTCGAGTGGCTCGGCGTCAGGGACGTACCCGAGGAACCGTGGCACAACTGACCCGCCGGCTTCCGGAGCACGAGCGCGTGCCGGGTAGACTCGTCGGTCGCTCGACCGGTGCGGGCCGCGACCCGCGTCCGAGCATCGCCCCCTGCATCGAGAAAGGACGGGCCATGGCTCGCAAGAAACGTCGTGAATCCGCCCGCAGCCGCCGACCTTCCGTCGATGCGGAGGCGACGTACGTCTGCGAGTCGTGTGGCGAGGAGATCGTCGTTCCGGTCGACGTGTCCGCCGGCGCCCATCAGGACTACGTCGAGGACTGCCCCGTCTGCTGCCACCCGATGCGGCTGCACGTCGACCTCGACGACGACGGCGAAGCCCATGTCGCCGGCGAGCACGAGTAGCCTGCCACGTTGCATTGCCGCCGTCAGGGAGATGCCATGGCCAGCAGACAGCCCGCGATCGTCGTGACCGGCGGCCCCGGTGGCGGCAAGACCACGGCCCTCGATCTCTTTCAGAGGGAGCTGAAACACGAGGTGCAGGTGGTGCCGGAGTCGGCCACGCTGCTCTTCTCGCACGGCCTCACGAAGGACGGAACGCCCGGGAATGCCCACAGGCTGCAGCTGGCCGTCTACCGGATGCAGGTCAGCCTGGAGACGATCTTTCGGGACAGTTTCCCTGACCGCCTCCTGCTCTGCGACCGCGGCACGCTCGATGGGGCAGCCTACTGGCCGGGAGACGAGGCGGATTTTTACGGCGCCGTGGGCTCATCCTTCGAGGCGGAGGCCGCACGGTACGACGCCGTGGTGTTTTTCGAGACGGCCGCCGCCCGCGGCGAGGACGTGCGGAGCAACAATCCCTACCGCTCCGAAACCTTGGAGGCCGCCGTGCAGCTCGACGCGAGGCTTCGCCGCGTGTGGGAGCGGCATCCCCGGTTTCACTTCATCCCGAGCGAAACGTCGTTCCTGCGGAAGATCGCCAACGGACTGCAGGCGATCCAGGGCGTGCTGGCCGCGACGAAGTCGTCATGACGGGCCGCCGCAGGCGGAAATCGAAGAGTGCCCCGTCTTGGACTCGAACCAAGAACCCTCTGATTAAGAGTCAGATGCTCTGACCAATTGAGCTAACGGGGCTGCGCGACCACTTTTCTACCCACCCCGCCATCGCCCGGCAAGGGTCGGCACGTCGGGCCGCGGCTGCACGTGCGGTTGCGGCGCGAGCCCGCGTTGCAGGGTTTTTGCCCGAGCGGCTACATTCCGCGCTCCTGCGGACGGGCTGCGCCCGGCCGCGAGTTCGGGCCCGCCCTCCGCGGGCCGTCCAGAAACCGCACTCCGGAGACGACTCGATGGGCAGGTTCGACGGGATGAAGGGGCTCGTGCTCGGCGTGGCCAACGATCACTCGATCGCCTGGGCGATCGCGAAGATCATCATGGCCGAGGGCGGCCAGATCGGCTTCACCCATCTGCCCGACCGGCCCGACGACGAACGGCAGCGAAATCGCCGCCGCGTCTCCCTGCTCACCGACCCCGAGCCGAACGCGAAGTTCCTGGTTCCGATGGACGTGTCGAGCGACGACCAGATCGCCGGCGTCATGGACCGGGCCAAGCAGGAGTTCGGCACGATCGACTTCCTGCTCCACTCGATCGCCTTCGCACCGCTGGAGGACCTCAAGGGCGAGACCACCAACTGCAGCCGCGAGGGCTTCCGGTTGGCGATGGAGACGAGTGCCTACAGCCTGCTGGCCGTCGGCCGGCTCTCCCGCGACTTCCTCTCGAAGGACTCGTCGATCCTCACCCTCACCTACTTCGGCGGTGAGAAGGTGGTGCCCGGCTACAACATCATGGGCGTGTGCAAGGCCACGCTCGACATGTGCATGCGGTACATGGCGTTCGACCTCGGTCCCGCCGGCGTCCGGGTCAACGCGGTGAGCGCGGGCCCGCTGCGGACGCTCGCCGGCCGCGGCGCGGGCGTGGACGACATGCTCGGCCTCTACCAGCACATGTCGCCCATGGGCCGCAACATCACCCACGAGGAGGTCGGCAAGGCCGGGGCCTGGCTGCTGTCCCGCGACTCGCAGGGGATCTCCGGCGAGATCCTCCATGTCGATGCGGGCTACAACGTGATGGGCTCGCCCGGACGGCTTCTCGACCTCGTCCCCAAGCAGGCGGCGAAGGAGTGATGCCCGGAGCGACACGGTCGTGATCATGATCGCGGTCGCCGTGGTCATCCGGCACGGCGAGGTGCTGGTGGGCCGCCGCGACGCCGGGGCGGTCGACGCGGCCGGCCTCGACGAGTTTCCCGGAGGGAAGGTCGAGGTGGGCGAGTCACCGGCAGACGCCGCCGCCCGCGAGTGTGTCGAGGAGGCCGGCGTCGCCGTGCGGATCGACACGCTTCTCGACCGTGCCTCGGGGGAAGCCGCTTCGGGGCCGATCGACATCCTGTTCTTCGCCGCCACGCCGCTCGACGACCGCGCGGAGCCGCTCGTGCCGTTCGCGTGGGTGCCGCTCGCCGAACTCGCGTCGTTCGATTTCCCACCCGCCAACGCCGGCGTGCTCGCCCGGCTCGCTCAGGGCGGATCGTAGCCGCCGGGATTCCACGGATGGCAGCGGCCGATGCGGGCGAGGCCCTTTGCCGCCCCGCGCACGGCGCCGTACTTCTCGACGGCCTCGCGAAAATAGCTGCTGCACGTCGGCTGAAAGCGGCAGTGACGTCCGAGCAGCGGGCTGAGCGTGCACTTGTAGACGACCACGGCGGCGATCAATGCCGCCGACGCGGCGCGGTCGCAGAGCCGGCAGAGGCCACGGCGGACGTCGCCCGTCATCACCGCCTCCGCTTCGGCTTCGCCGGCCCGTCGGCCCGCGGCCGGGGAATGGCCTCGGCATATCCGCGACGGCCGACCACCCGCGCCGCCAGCGACGCGATCGCCGACTCGACCTCGCGGACGCCCGCCGCGCCGGACGGCGCCTCTCCCGACCGCACGACGATCACGAAGTCATTGCCGACGGGCAGGTCGGGGCGAACCGCACGAAACGCCTCGCGGAGCCGCCGCTTCCAGCGGTTTCGCACCACCGCCGATCCGATCCGCCGGGATACCGACAGCCCGACCCGCAGGGCCGACGGGTCAGCCCGGTTCACGGCGGCGTAGAGCACGAGCGACCCGACCGAGGCGCTCTGCCGCGTGTCGTAGACCCGCGAGAAATCCCCGGGCCGCAGGAGCCGCATCCGCCGCGGAAACCCGGCCGGCGGCGGCGTACTCACGCGTCGTTCCTTCACCACTTCAGCAGCGTCCGCGGGCTCGCACCGGCTCCCTGAGCCGCCTTCGCGGCGTCGAGCAGCTTCTCGAGGCTCGCGGCATCGCCGGTCTCGGGCAGCACGATCTGCACCTCGGCGATCAGGTCGCCCTTCGCACCGTTGGCATGCCGCACGCCCATGCCCCCGGCCCGGAGCTTCTTCCCGCTGCTCGTCCGCGGCGGCACCTTGAGCGCGATCGTGCCCCATGGCGTGGGCACGTCGACTTTCGCCCCCTCGATCGCCTCGGCGAGCGTCACGGGAAGCGTCACCTCGAGCGTGTCGCCGTCGCGGCGAAACACCGGGTGGGGCTCGATCCCCACCTCGAGCACGAGGTCGCCGGCCGGACCGCCTCCGCCGCCGGGCTGCCCCTGGCCGCGAAGCCGCATGCGGGCGCCGTCGGGAACGCCCTGTGGGATCGTCACGCTGATCGTCTCCCGCTTGCCGCCGCGGTCGAACTGCAGGTCGGTCTTGCCGCCGTCGATCGCGAGCCGGAACGGGATCGTGATCTTCGCGGTGACGTCCTCACCCGGCGTCTGGGCCTGGCGCCGCCGCCGCCCGCCGCCGGCCCGGGGCTGGCCGCCGCCGAACAGCTGCTCGAAGCCGCCGGCGCCGCCGAAGAGGCTCTCGATGTCGATCTCCGCGCCGCCGCCTCCGCCGGGAAACCCACCTCCCTGGAACGGCCCGCCGCCCCAGCCTCCGCGGGGCCCGCCGCCACCGACGCCCTCGAACGAGCTGCCGTAGCGGTCGTACATCTCCCGCTTGCTCTGATCGTTGAGCACGTCGAACGCGGCCTGCACCTGCTTGAACTTCTCCTTCGCGGAGTCGTCGTCGGGATGCAGGTCGGGATGGTACTTGCGGGCGAGCTCGCGGTAGGCCTTGCGGATGTCCTCGGCCGACGCGGTCCGCGGCACGCCGAGCGTCTGGTAGTGGTCATCCGCCATCGAAACGGGCTCTCCGCGGCCAGGCATGCGACGAAACGCCGATTCTAGGAGCGTCGGTGCGGCCCCTCAAGCCGGCGACCTGCGCCCGCCGTGGCCCGCCGCCTCACGGCGTCGCGGACTTCACCTCGGCGTCGGCGGTGCTCGCGGACCGCTGCTCCAGGAACTCGGACTGGCACCGCCGCGAAGGCTCCCCGTCGGCCGGCGCGAGCCGCCGCCAGGTCCCGTCGGGATCGAGCCGCCGCGCCCGCACGTTGTCGGCCAGATAGAAGGGCACGATCTCGCGAAGCACCCGGGCGGCGAGTTCGGGCGCGAGCAGCGGAAACATCACCTCCACCCGCCGGAAGAAGTTCCGCGGCATCCAGTCGGCGCTCGAAAGGAACACCTTCGCCTCCTCGTCGGGCCCGAACACGTAGATCCGGCTGTGCTCGAGGAACCGGTCGATCACGCTTCGCACGCGGATCGTCTCACTGAGCCCCGGCACGCCCGGCCGCAGGCCGCAGATGCCGCGGGCCACGATGTCGATGGGCACCCCCGCCTGGCTGGCGCGGTAGAGCGACTCGATCACGCGGTGATCGACGATCGCATTGAGCTTCGCGAAGATCCGCGACGGCTGCCCTGCCTCGGCCCTGCGGGTCTGCTCGTCGATGAGCTCGATCGTCCGGCGATGCAGGTCGTTGGGGGCCACGATCAGCCGCTGCCAGGGATGGCCCTGGGAGTAGCCCGTGAGCAGGTTGAAGAGCGCCGACGCGTCCTCGGCCATCGCCTCGTCGGCCGTGAACAGGCCGGCGTCGGTGTAGGAGAGCGCGGTCGTGGGGTTGTAGTTGCCGGTGCCGAGATGCACGTATCGCCGCAGCCCCTGCCCTTCCTGGCGGACCACCATCGACACCTTGCAGTGGGTCTTCAGGTCGAGGAATCCGAACACCACGTGCACGCCCGCCCGCTCCATCTGCCGCGCCCAGCTCACGTTGTTCGCCTCGTCGAACCGCGCCTTGAGCTCCACGAGCGCCGTGACGTGCTTGCCCGACTCGGCCGCCGCCATCAGGGCCCGCGAGATCGGCGAGTCGCCGCTCGTGCGGTAGAGCGTCTGCTTGATCGCGAGCACGCGGGGGTCGGCCGCTGCGGCGGTCACGAACTCCACCACCGGGTCGAACGACTCGTAGGGATGATGGAGGAGGATGTCCCGCTGGGCGATGGCCGCGAAGATGTCGGGCCCCCGCCGCTCCAGGCCGCGCGGGATGCGGGGCGTGAAGGGCTTGTCGTGCAGCCGCTCGAACCCCGGCAGCTTGTAGAGCTCCCAGAGCGAGGTCAGGTCGAGCGGTCCGTCGATGCGATAGACCTCGCTGTAGTCGTCGCCGTGGCCGTGGGCGGAGCCCTGCAGCCCCTCCTCGTCGATGATCATCTGGGCGAGCGTGTCGTCGGCCCGCGACGCGATCTCGATCCGCACCGCCTGGCCCCGCTGCCGGGCCTTGATGCGGTCCTCGATCAGCTTGAGCATGTCGTCCGACTCCTGCTCGAGCAGGTCGACGTCGCTGTCGCGGGTGATGCGGAAGGCCGTCCATGCCTCCACTTCGAACCCGCCGAAGAGCTCCGGCAGCCGCGCGGAGACCACGTCCTCCAGCAGCACGAACGGGAACGTGCCCGGCTCGCCGCCCGAGAGGGCCACGATCCGCGGCAGCACCTGCGGGACCTGCACCACGGCGAACATCCGCTTGGGGCCGAGCCCCTCGCCGCGATGCAGCATCACGCCGAGGTAGAGGCCGCGGTTGTGGTAGCGGGGCGACGGGTGGGCCGGGTCGACCGCCATCGGCGTGAGGATCGGCAGGGCCCGCTCCCGGAAGAACCGGTCCACCTGCTCCCGCTGCGGCCCCTCGAGCGACTCGTATCGCAACAGCCGGAAGCCCTCGGCCGTCATCGCCGGCCCGATGCTCTCCCGCACGCAGCGATACTGCCGCGCCACGAGCTCCTGCGTCCGCGAGGCGATCGCCTTGAGCTGGGTGAGGGCCGTCATGCCGTCGGGCGAATAGTCCTGCGGAGCGCTCTCGCCGAAGGCCTGCTCCCGCAGCCCCGACACGCGGATCATGAAGAACTCGTCGAGATTCGAGCTGACGATGGCGAGGAACTTGAGCCGCTCCATCAGCGGGTTGTCGGGGTTCTCGGCTTCCTCCAGCACCCGCTGGTTGAAGTCGAGCCAGCTCAGCTCACGATTGATGAAGCACTCCGGCCCGAAGGTGGTGCCCGTCGCCTCGTCTCCGACCGTCGCCATGCCTCGCGTCGCTCCAGGTGCACGGCGATCGCCGTCTCGTCGAGTGTACCCTTGTGGCCGTATTCCACACGTCGCCGCCCGCTCACGAGACGCTCACATTCCCGCTTCCGTCGTTACAACCGTCACGCCCCGCGCGCATGCCGCGGTCGCCGGCCTCTCCTGCCCCGTCGGCGGCCGGGGATGGTCGGCCGCGGTCGCGGGCGTGCTCGAGGCCACGGCGGAGAAGCCGGGCAACGTGCATCCCCGCGCGTCGTTCACCGACCTCACCCACGACGACCTCGTCGCGGCCGCCGTCGCGATCGCCCCGGTGATCGACGCCGCCGCCACACGGCCCCTCGGCCGCACGATCCTCGCTGCCGTCGAGGCGGCGAGGGCCGCCGCCGACACCAACACGAACCTCGGGATCATCCTGCTCACGGCACCGCTCGCGGCCATCCCCGACGACGAACCGCTCGACGCCCATGCAGTCGAGCGGGTGCTCGCGAGGCTCGACGCAGACGACGCGGCACAGGTCTGGCGGGCGATCGGCCTGGCCCGGCCGGGCGGCATGGGCCGGGTTGCCGAGAGCGATCTGGCGGCCCCGCCGCCCGCCGACCTCCGGGCCGCGATGCGGGCCGCCGCCGGCCGCGATCAGATCGCCAGGCTCTGGAGCGAGGGATTCGCTCCGCTCTTCGCGGGCCCCGTCGCCGACCTCGACTCCGCCATCGCCGCCGGCATGCCGCTGCTCGACGCGATCATCGACTGCCACCTCCGCCAGCTGGCCCGCGAGCCCGACACGCTGATCGCCCGAAAGCATGGAGCCGCCGCCGCCGCCGGGGCGTCGACCGCCGCCGCCGCGATCCTCCGCCTGCCTCCCGCGGCGCGGCCCGCCGCGATCGCCGCCTTCGACGCCGCGCTCCGCGGCCCGCGGAGGCTCAATCCCGGCACCACCGCCGACCTCGTCGCCGCGGCCCTCTATATTCAGCTGCGGAGCGGCCGCCTCGTGCCCTCCCTGATCCCCGCGAGCCCATCGCCATGACCGATCGTTTCGAAGTCCGGCTCCGCAAGGCGGTGCACGTCTTTTCCGCCGGGCACTTCATCACGCTGACCGACGACCTCTGCGAGCCGGTGCACGGCCACAACTGGACGGTCGGCGTCGACGTGGCGGGTGAGCCCGACGCCCACGGCATGGTCGTCGACTTCATCGCCCTCCGCGACGCCGTCACCGCCGTGCTCGCCCGTCTCGACCATCGGATGCTGCTGCCGACCGAAAACCGCTGGCTCGCGGTCGCGACGGCTCCCGGGCCCCACGGTGGCGACGAGACGACGGTCACGTATCGCCAGCGCCGCCGCTGGGTGTTTCCCGCGGACGAGTGCGTGCTCCTGCCGATCGCGAACACCACGGCCGAGTGGCTCGCCCGCTGGATCGGCCACGCGGTGATCGAGTCGCTCCAGGCCTCCGGTCATCCCGCCCCGCGGGCCATCCGCGTGTCGGTGGACGAATGCCTCGGCCAGTCGGGCGTGTGGGAGGGCGGCCGCTAGGCGTCGGCCACGACGAGCTTGGCGGCGGCGTCGAGGGCGATCGCCAGACCGGTGCGTCCGATGCGGATCCGCATCAGACCCGCACCGTCCGAGTGGCTCTCGACCGTGCCCACCGTGCCGAGGGCGAGGCCGCACTCGGTGAGGTAGCGGAGGAAGTCCGAAGACTGGTCGAGCACCCGCGCGAGCCGGAAGCATTCCCCCGCGCCGCACTCGGCGAGCGACCGCGTGGCCCCGTCCTCGGGATCGGCGAGCGACACGGCGTCGGCCGGCGGGATCGGGTCGCCGTGCGGATCGACCTCCGGCCGGCCGAGGTAGGCGTCGATCCGTTCCACGAGCAGGTCGCTGATCGCGTGCTCCATGTGCTCGGCCTCGTCGTGCACCTCATCCCAGCTCATGTCGAGCGTCTTGAGGAGGAACAGTTCGATCAGCCGGTGCCGACGGATGACCCGCAGCGCGAGCATGCGGCCCGCCCGCGTGAGCGACACGCCCTCGTAGGGACGGTGCGTGGCCAGTCGCGCTGCGTCGAGCGTCTTGAGCATGCTCGTCACCGTGCCGGGCGACACGCCGAGCGCGGCGGCGATCTGCCCGGTGGTCGCGGGCCGCCCCTCCTGCCCGTTGGTGATCTGCTCGATCGTCTTGACGTAGTTTTCGACCGTCAGGCTGGGCACGGGTCCGGGCCTCTGGTTGTGCGGGGGTGTCTGCGACGAGGTTCACGGCCGGGCGTTGTGGGCGGCGCGGCGACTCCGCATTATGATCCGGCTCCGGAGCCTCGGCATGTCCCTCAATGAAGCGGCCTACGAACTGGTGCGGCCGCTCGTCGAACGGCCCGGCCTGCTCGGCACGGCCTGCCACCGCCGCGGCGGCGTGTGGGTGATCGACTGCGGCGTCGAGGCGGCCGGTGGCATCGAGGCCGGGCTCCTGATGGCCGAGGCTTCCCTCGGCGGACTCGGCCACGTCCGGCTCGTGCCGCCGGACCGGGCCGGCGAGGCCTACGAGGGGGCGTGGCCCGAGCCGCAGTGGCCCGTCGTCACGGTGGCCAGCGCGGCGCCGCTGGCGGCCTGCCTGGCCTCCCAGTACGCGGGTTGGAAGGTGGCGACGGGCGGCTACTTTGCGATGGCCAGCGGCCCGATCCGCGCCGCCATCGGCCGCGAGGACCTCTTCGACCGCGTGGGGCACCGCGAGCGGCCGACCGTGGCCGTCGGCATCCTCGAATCGTCGGCCCTGCCCCCGGACGACGTCTGCATGAGCCTCTCAGCCGACGCCGGCGTCGCCCCGGAGCGACTCGTGCTCCTCGTGGCCCGCACGGCCAGCCCTGCGGGCGGGCTGCAGGTCGTGGCCCGGTCGCTCGAGACGGCGCTCCACAAGCTCCACGATCTCGAGTTCGACCTCTCGCGGGTCGTCGCGGGTCGGGGCGCCGCGCCGCTTCCCCCCGTGGCGATGAGCGACCTCGACGCGATCGGCCGCACGAACGACGCGATCCTCTACGGCGGCCGCGTGACGCTCGAGATGACGGGGGACGATGTCAGCCTCGCCGCGATCGGTCCGCGGGGCGTGAGCGCGGGATCGAGTTCTCACGGCGAGTCCTTCCTCGCGCTCTTCGAGCGTGCCGGCCGCGACTTCTACGCGCTCGATCCGGCGCTCTTCGCCCCGGCCGCCCTGGAGTTCGTGAACCGGACCACGGGCCGCCGGCATGGCTTCGGCACGCTCGCCCCGGACATCGTGGCCCGGTCGTTCGCTCGCGGCCCCTCGCGATGATGCCGCTGCGAATCACGATCGTGGGCGAGCGGGGCGGCTGGCACGTCACGCAGCTCGTCGATGCCCTGTGCAATCGCAGACACGCCGCCGAGGTGGTCTCGTGGACCGCCGTCGGAGCGGCAATCGGACCGGGCGGCCCCGCCTTCTCGCCCGAGCCCCTGGCGGCGGCCGACGTCGTCGTGGTCCGGGGCATGCCGGGCGTGGGGCCGACCGCAAGCCGCCTCGAGGACGTGATCTTCCGGATGGACGCGTTGGCGCAGCTCGAGGCCGGCGGCACGCCGGTGGTGAATCGACCGCGGGCGCTCGAGATCGCGATCGACAAGTACCTGTCGCTGGCGGTCCTCGCGCGGGCGGGGCTGACGGTGCCGCGGACGCGGGTCGTTCAGGGCGAGGCCATGGCCCGCGAGGCATGGGAGTCGCTCGGCGGCGACTGCGTGGCCAAGCCGCTGTTCGGCTCGCGAGGCCGGGGGCTCGTGCGTCTTCGCGACCGCGACGAGGCCGCCGCCGCCGGCCGAGGCGGCACGGTCTATCTTCAGGAGTTCATCCGGCACCCCGGCTGGGACATCCGGGTTCTCGTGATCGGCGACGACGCGTTCGCCATGCGGCGGGTGGCGGCGGCGGGGGAGTGGCGGACGAACATCTCGCTCGGCGGGCAACCGGAGGCGATCGACCTGCCCGCGGCGACGCTCGACCTGGCCCGGCGTGCCGCAGACGCGGTCGGTGCGACGGTGGCGGGTGTCGACCTCCTCCCGACGGCCGACGGTCCGGTGGTCCTGGAGGTCAACGCGGTCCCCGCCTGGAGGGGCCTGCAGTCGGTCGTGGCCACCGATCTTGCCGATGCCCTCGCCTCCACGGTCGAAAGGGCGTCGCGTCGTCGCCCGCCTTCCGCCACCCCTTGATCCAGCCGCCGTCACGGGGGCGATGGCCTGTTTTCCTGCGGAAAACGAGCGGGACATCTTGCAAATGCGAACCCGGGCCTCTGCCTAAAGATCAGGCAGCCCCTCCACTGCCTGCCGCCACGGCACCGGTGCCACAAAAGAAGACAGCTGCTGGCAAGTGGTCGCAAGTCCCTTGCCTGCAAGCACTTCGTGCTGTCGCTTGACCGCAGGGAAAGAGTCTCTCGTCGAAGTCGGCACGCGTCCACCCGCAGGACCACCGGCCCGACGGCGTTGGCGAGGGCCGACGCCTCGATCGCCTCCAGGAAGGAAAGCCCCCATGGCCACGAAGACCGCCCGCCCCGCCCAGACCGACATCCACGCGGCGACGGCCGTCCTCCAGGTCGCGGAACGGCTCCACGCCATGGAGCCGGAGTGGGTCGTCTTCTTCCGGGAGGTGCTCGGGGTGGACGGGATCGTCCGCCGCACCTTCTCCGACGCCGACGCCCTGATGCGGTTCGAGTGCTCGCCGCAGTATGCCCGGATCCGCGAGATGCTCGACGGGCTGCGGGCGCGGCAGAACGACCGGCAGGCCCCCCGGGAGACCCAGCGGGTGGTGACGGTGCGGATGCCGAAGTCGCTGCACGAGACCCTCAAGAGCGAGGCCGGGCAGATGCGGGTGAGCATCAACACCCTCTGCATCTCGAAGCTCATGAAGCTGCTCGACGAGCAGGAACGCCGGGACCTCGGGGCCCACACCGAGCCCGAGGTCGTCAAGGCCGGGTGAACGAAGCGGACTGGAGCGGACCTGTAAGCCGGGTTCTGTCTCCGCCGCGTGAGCGGCGGACGGCGACCATTTCTCTAGGGCCGCGGTCGCCCGCGGCCTCGAGCAGCCGACCCGGAAGCTGATGCGGGACGGGCAGTCCCGCGTCGACCCGCCCCGGAGGGCGGAGACGAACTTCTTCCTGCTTGGCCTTGCTCCCGATGGGGTTTGCCGAGCCAGACCGGTCACCCGGCCTGCTGGTGAGCTCTTACCTCACCGTTTCACCCTTACCGACGGGACCTGGGTCCCGCAGGCGGTTTGCTTTCTGTGGCACTGTCCCTGACCTCGCGGCCGGTGGGCGTTACCCACCATCGTGCCCTGTGGAGCCCGGACTTTCCTCCCGCCGTGGCCGACCGGCCGGCGTGGGCCGACCGACGTGCCGCGGCCGGCGATCACCCGGTCCGCTCCAGTCGCTTCGAGTCCGATTCTATCCGCGCCGGCCCCCATCCGCCGCCTTGACCGCCCGGAACCACGGTCGTACCTTTCGAAGTCAGGGCATTTTCCTTCTTTTTCCATGGCAGACCCCACGGACGGCTTCCAGGTGTACGGCGAACTTCTTCCCGTTGGCGGCGGCGACCCGATCCCGCTCCTCAAGCCGACCCTGACGGTGGGCCGGAGGGAGAGCGCCGACATCGTGCTTCGCTTCCCCAACGTGTCCGGGACCCACTGCGAACTGTCGATCGTCGACGGCTACTGGACCGTCAAGGACCTGCGGAGCAGCAACGGGATCAAGGTCAATGGCGTGCGCGTGACCGAGCAGCGGCTGGAGCCGGGTGACAAACTGGCCGTGGCCAAGCACGTCTACGAGATCGCCTACGAGCCGGCCCGTCTCGGGGCCGAGGTCGTCGCCGAGGAGGCGACCCCGCAGGAAACGATCTTCGGCCGGTCGCTGCTGGAGTCGGCCGGGCTCGAGAACCGTCGGCCGGCCGCCCCCGCCAAGCCCCGTCGACCGGCAACCTGATCGCCGCTGCATGGCCAAACCCCGCAAGCTGCGCGTCGAGTTCCGGAAGAACCGCTCGACGCGCCGCCGCGACGGGGATTTGACGAGGTCCCTCGGCGACGGCCTCGACGCCGCGGACGACCGGGCGACCTCCGAGCGAATTTCCGGCAAGGGCGAGCTGACCCGCAAGCGGACCGTGGTGGCCCACGATCCGAGCGGCGACCGGGTGGATGGGCTGCCGGTGGAGCCGGCGGCGGGCATGGCCTGGCGGGGGCGCGTGCTCAACGTCCACGGCCTCGAGAGCCACGTGCAGGCCGACGACGGCCGGATCGTGCGGTGCACGCTGCGTCGAATCCTCCGCACCGTGGCCACCGACCAGCGGCACCCGCTCGCCGCGGGCGACTGGGTCCGCGTCCGCGACGGTGGCGACGAGGGTGCGATCCAGTCGATCGAGCCACGGACCACCTCGCTCTCCCGCGACAGCCGCGGTCGGCGGCACGTGATCGTCGCCAACGTCGACCAGATGATCATCGTCGGCAGTGCGGCCCGGCCCGACCTCAAGCCGGGCCTGATCGACCGGCTGATCGTGGCGGCGGAGGCGGCCGGGATCCGACCGCTCGTATGCCTCAACAAGGTCGATCTCGTCGACCCCGCGTCGCTGGTGCCCCTCGCCGGTGTCTACGCCCGGATGGGCTACCCGGTGATTCTCTGTTCGGCGGTCACCGGCATGGGCGTCGCCCGTCTGCAGGCGGAGCTCCACGGGCGGGTGACCGCCGTCGTGGGCCAGAGCGGGGTCGGCAAGTCGTCGCTGCTCAACGCCCTCGATCCGGGTCTGGAGCTGCGGGTTGCAGAGGTGAGCCGCGACAACGAGAAGGGCCGCCACACGACCACCACTGCCCGGCTCCTGCCCCACCGCCACGACGGCTGGTTCGTCGACACGCCCGGCGTGCGGCAGTTCCAGCCCTGGCAGCTCGTGCCGGCGGAGGTGCCGAGCCTGTTCCGCGACCTGCGGCCGCTGGCCAACCTCTGCCGCTTCCCCGACTGCACCCACGATCACGAGGCGGGCTGCGCCGTGAAGGACGCCGTGGCCGACGGCCTGCTCGACGTGCGCCGCTGGGAGAGCTGCCGGCAGCTCGCGGCCGGCGACGAGCCCCGCGAGGAGGAGGAATGAAGGACCGCGATCGCAAGGGCGTGCAGCACGAGCGGGCCGTGCTCGTCGGGGTGTTCCTCGAGGCCCCGATCGATCCCGAGCACCCGCTCGACGAGCTTTCGGGCCTGGCCTCGACCGCCGGGGCCGCCGTGGTCGCCGAACTGACGCAACGGCGTGAGCGGCCCGACCAGACCACCTACATCGGCAAGGGCAAGGTCGAGGAACTCCGGGGCGTGGTCGCCCACCACGATGCCGACATCGTGATCTTCGACAACGACCTCTCGCCGGCGCAGACCCGCAATCTCGAGCAAGCCCTCGAGGTGAAGGTGCTCGACCGCTCGGAGGTGATCCTCGACATCTTCGCCGCCCGCGCCCGGACCTACGAGGCCCGGCTCGCGGTCGAGCTCGCCCAGCTCGAATACTCGCTCCCCCGGCTGAAGCGGATGTGGACGCACCTCTCGCGGCTCAAGATGGGGATCGGCATGCGCGGGCCCGGCGAGAAGCAGCTCGAGGTCGACCGGCGGCTCGTCGAGAAGCGGATCCACGACCTGAAGACCGAGCTCGCCGAGATTCACGGCCGCCGTGAACGGCAGGTGGCCTCCCGGCACGACCACATGACCGTCTCACTCGTGGGCTACACCAACGCCGGCAAGAGCACGCTCCTCAACGCCCTCACCGGCGCCGACGAGCTCGCGGAGGACAAGCTCTTCGCCACGCTCGACACCCGCACCCGCCGCTGGCGGCTGCCGGGCTGGGGCCCGGTGCTGCTCAGCGACACGGTCGGCTTCATCCGCGACCTGCCCCACCGGCTGATCGCGAGCTTCAAGGCGACGCTCGAGGAGACCCGCCGGGCCGACCTCCTGCTCCACGTGGCCGACGCATCGAGCCCGCTGGTCGATGCGCAGATCGCGGCGGTCCGCGGTGTGCTCGAAGAGCTCGACGTCGACGAGAAGGACGCGATCCTCGTGCTCAACAAGATCGACGCGATTCCCGACCGGGCGGACCGCGAGCGGACCCTCGCCCGCTACCCGCACGCGATCGGAATCTCGGCCCGCTCCGGCGCCGGGCTCCCCGAACTCGCCCGGGCGGTGAGCGACGCGCTGGGCCGCGGATTCCGCGACGTCGACGTGGAGACCGACCCTGGCAACGGCCGGCTGCTGGCCTGGCTCGGCCGCCACGGCGAGGTGCTCTCGCGACGGTTCGCCGACGACCGGGTGATCGTGCACTGCCGCATTCCCGCGGCCCTGCTCGGCCGCATCCCCGAGGCTGAGGCGGTCGTCCGCCAGCACCACCGCCCCGACGACACACCGGCCGCCGGCACGGCCGGCGAGCCCCATCCCGCGCCGAGGTGATCCCATGCGGCTCGGCCGTCGCCGGATCACCGGCAAGCGATTCATCGTCACGGGAGCCTCTTCGGGAGTCGGCAGGGCGGTCGCGGTCGAACTTGCCCGCCGCGGCGCGCGGGTGCTCGCGACGGCCCGCCGGCAGGAGAGGCTCGAGGATCTCGCCCGCTCCTCGCCGTCGATCACTCCGCTGGCGGGCGACATCTGTGACCCCGGCTTCCGCACGCGGCTGGTCGCGTTGGCCACCGAACGGTTCGGCGGTCTCGACGGAGTCGTGGCGGCGGCCGGCGGCGGTGCGATCGGCCGCTTTCGCGACCTCTCGTCCGACACCTTCGCAAGGGTGATGGATCTCGACTTCACCGCTCCCGCCGAACTCGTCCGCGCGTCGCTGCCCGCGCTCGCCGAAGGCCACGATCCGGTGATCGTGTTCATCGGCTCGATCCTCGGGCTCCATCCCCTGCCCCTCCACGGCGAGTACTGCGCCGCCAAGGCCGCGCTCAAGTCGCTCGCCGGCACGCTGCGAACGGAACTGGCGGCCGACGGTATCGGCGTGCTCCTCGTCGATCTCGGCCCCACGGAGTCGGAGTTCTGGGGCTCGCTGCTGGCCGGCGAACGGCCGCCATGGTCGAGGGGCCGAAGGATGCCGGCCGAGGCTGCGGCACGGACGATCACCGCCGCCATCGAACGCCGCCGGACCGAGATCGCACCGGGCTGGCAGGCACGCGGCTACGCCCTCGCCGCCCGATTCATGCCCCGCTTGATCGATCGCGCCGCCGCCCGACACTTGAGGGGCGGCCGCGGACGCGGCACCGGCCCACGAACGGGTCCGGAAGGCACGACCTGATCACCGCCATGAACGTCGACGCACTCTTCGTGATCGCCTGCCCGACGTGCCGGGGAAACCTCGCGACGCTCGTCGGCCATGGGGGCCGGACGGGCTGCTGCCCGCTGTGTGCCGCCATCTTCCTGGTGCCGGCCGCTCCTTCGGTCACCGAGCCGCCGGTCAGCGACCATCCGCCCGCGGTCGCAGCTCCGGCCACGGCCAGGCCTCAACCAGAGCCCGATCCTTTCGCCGGGCTCGAGGCCGCCGGCGAAGGATCTCGGGAGCCAGCCACCGTGTCGCCGGGGCTGGTCTTTCGTGATCCGGTGAGGACCATCGGCGACGGTTCTTCCACCGTCGAACTCCGCAGGCTCACCGACGAGGAGCGGCGGGTGCGGCGGGCACGACGCAACATCTTCCTGCTGGTCGCGGGAGGCGCCGTGCTCATCATGCTCACGGTCGCCTTCGGCTATCGGCCGGCGCGTTGAACGCGTCTGGTACGGCCCCCGCTTGATCCCAGCCCGCCCGGGCGTGGATGGACGGCCATGCGAGGCTCACGCGTGATCCGTCTCAGCCGCCCGCCTCGAGGGATTCCCCGATCGCGAGCAGTTCGGGGGCGTCGAGAAACGCGTCGTTGCCCGCGAAGATCCTCGCCACTGCGGCCTTGTGGATCTTCATCTTGGTGCCGCCCACGCCAAGCGCGCCGTAGACGACGGCCGTCCCGTCCACCCGCGCCCTGTCCGGGCCCGCGATCCCCGCGATGCCCGCGGGCGGCACGGCGTTGAGATCGACGAGCACCCGCGCCATCGCGGCCGCCTTCCGCCCGGCCTCGTCGAGGAGCATCGCCCCCGCCGCGCCGGCCGCCACGATCACCTCGGCCTGCTCGAGCGCGGTCGCGAACGCCGACCCCGGCAGGCAGGCTGCCCCGTGATGCTCGACCGCCTCGATCCGCGATGGCATCGCCCCCGCCGCCACGATCCGTCCGACCACGAGCTCCGCCCGCTCCCGCGACCGGGAAACGACCGTGACATGGCAGCCCTTGCCCGCGAGCAGACCGACGACCCGCTCACCCACCGGCCCGGTGCCGCCCAGCACGACCGCCCGACACGGTGCGGCGGACCCGCGGGAGAGTTGGACGTGCCGCCCGGCGGCGATCACGGCGGCGCTCGCCGTCGTGTTGGCGCCGGACGGATCGACCAAAACGCCGAGCCTCACCGGCCCGAAGAACGCCGACCGCACCTTCGCCGCCACCGCCTCCGCAGCGGCGACGTCGGAGCCACCGATGAAGATCGCGGTCGCTGCGAGGTCGGCCCCGCCGCGTGTGAACATTCCGCCATGCACGAGCGGCACGACCGAATCGACCGACACGCCGCCATGACGGAGGAGCACGTCCACCCCGGCGTCGACGGCCACGATGGCGTCGAACGTGCTCGGCTGCGGATCGCAGTCAAGCTGGATGAGCACCTTCTTGGGCACGGCGCAGGCTCCTTCGGCCCACGAGACCGCTCGCCCGGGAGGGCGAGCCTCTGCCCGTCCGGGTGCACCTCTGCACCCGGACGGGCCAAGACTGCCGGGGCCACGGATGGCCCGTCAGCCGTGAACCAGCTCAGAACCCGCGGAACGGGTGAGCGGCCTTGTCCTTGCCGGCGATCATCTCGTCGGCGGTCGGCTTGCCGGTCATCGCGTTGGCGATGGCGTCCATGGTCGCCTGGTAGTTGTAGTCGTAGATCTTCTTGTCGTCGGCGGCGAGCCAGTGGATGAACACGCCACACACGACCACGAGCTTCTCGGCGTCGCTCTTGGGGATCACACCCGAGGCCACACTGTCGGCCACGGCCTTGGCGACGGCGGCCTGCGCGGGGCCGAACATCTGCACGGCCTGCTTGGCTCCCTTGATCGTCACCTTCGTGATCATCACCGTCGAGGGCTTGACCGCGAGGTTGGGGGTGAGCACCGCGAGCAGGTTCGAGTGACCCTCGCTCTGCCGCGCCAGCGCGTTGGCGAACGCCACGCCCACGGGGCCGTCCTTGCTGCCGATCAGGAGATCGATGTGGGCGATCTCGTTGCCCTCACCGCACAGTGCCTCACCAACGAACATCGACATGGGCCACTCTCCAGGAAGATTGCGAATGGGACGTACTGAAACGGGCCGACAGGATACCATGACCGCGCATCCTCACAAGGAGCGGCCCGCGGGCCGGAGTCGATGGGCGGGGAGGCGGTCCGAGGCGAGCCGGCGCGGTGCATCGTCGTCGGGGCGAGCGTCCGGGCGTTCGCCGAGTCGGCCGCGCGGGGCGGATGGAGCGTGCATGCCGCCGACCTCTTCGGCGACGTCGATCTCCGGGCCGCCGCGACCGAGGTCGTGCGTGTCGGTGCCGGCGCCGATGCCGCCTACCCGCGCGGGCTGCCCGGCGTGGTGGAGCGGTTTCCCCCGGCACCCGTGGCCTACACGGGTGCGCTCGAGAATCATCCCGACGTGATCGAGGCGCTCGCCCGCGAGCGACCGCTGGCCGGCTGCGCCGCGGCCGCGGTGCGCAGCGTCCGTGATCCGCGCGATCTCGCGGCCGTGGTCCACGATGCGGGGCTCCGCTTCCCCGAGACGGTCGCGTCGCCGGCGGGCCTGCCGACCGATGGAACCTTCCTGGTGAAGCGGCGGGCCTCCGCCGGCGGCCGCGGCATCACAGCGTGGCGCGGCGATGCCGCGGCCGCCGCGCGAGACGACGTCCACTGGCAGCGCTTCGTGCCGGGCGAGCCGTGGTCGGCGGCGTGGATCGCGCGGGGCGGCGGCGCCACCCTCGTGGGAGCGAGCCAGCCGCTTCGCGGCGGGCCGTGGTGCGGGGCGGGGCCCTTCGCCTACTGCGGCTCCGTCGACGCGCCGCTCACGCAGCTGCCCGACCGGCTCAGGCGGGCCTTCGAGTCGCTCGGCAACGGACTGGCGAGAGCATTCGACCTCGTGGGTGCGTTCGGCAGCGACGTGATCGTGGACGAGTCGGGCATCGTCCACGTGCTCGAGGTCAATCCTCGCCCCACCGCCTCGATGGAGCTCGTCGAGCGGTCGACCGGGTGGTCGCTCGCGTCCGCGCATCTCGCGGCCTGCGGCATGGCCGCCGCGCCAGCGGCCATGTCCCCCGGCGACGGCGTCTGGGCGAAGGCGATCGTCCATGCGCCCCGGCGGCCGCGGCCGGGCCTCGTGGAGCGCATCCTCGACGTCGCGGAGCCATGGACGCTGCACGATGGCAGGGCCGCCGTCGCCGACGTGCCCCCGAGCGGGTTCCCGATCGTCGGCGGGGCGCCGCTCGTCACGGCGTTCGCGCGGAGGCCGACCCGGGCCGCCGCGGCCGCCGAACTACGTGCCCGCGTGCGTCGACTCAGGAGGCTCGCCGCCGGCGACGTCAGCCTGCGAGGCGACGACCGACCACGTCCGCGGCTTCGTCGAGGACGTACTGCATGAGGTAGGCGTCCTCGGTCGAGTCCCTGTAGAAGTCCTTCAGCACACTCGTGGCCCGAAAGCCGAGCGACCGGAAGAAGAGCTGCGCCGCCAGGTTGGTCTCCCGCACCTCCAGCATGATGCGGCCGCGTCGATCGGGCGTGAGCTTGCCGATCAGCTTCTCCAGCATGTGCGTGCCGATGCCCAGCCGGCGGTGGGACCGCGTGACCGCGAAGTTCAGCATGTGCAGCCGCGACCGGTGGAGCTCGTAGATCATGAAGGCGACCACGGAGTCGGCGATCTCGGCGACCATGCCGATGCAGTTCCGCTGCCGGAGGCACCTCGTGAAGTCTTCCTCCGACCACGGAAACTCGAAGGCCTCCTGTTCGATGCCGAGCACCTCGGGCATGTCACGGCGAATCATCCAGCGCACATGGATCCCCAGGCCGTGGGAAGCGGCGGTCGTCACGATGATGGCTCCGATGGACGGGTATGGAGGCGATGCCGGCGCCGGGGCGGCACGGGCCCGCGGGGGAGGCGGACCGTAGCAGGCTGGTTCGCGCCGGGCAATCGCGGCCGGGGCCGGCGGATGGGCCCAAACCACCCTTGACCCCCGCGCCGGAGCCGCCCTACCTTCCCCCGCCTTTCGTCCCGGCCGCCCGGGCCGGGCCGCGACGTCTCCTTCCTCCGCCGGATCCCATCGCATGCGCGACACCGACCGCCTTCGCGGAACGCACGGCCGAGACGCGACGCCGTTCCCCGGAGCCCTCGTCGCGGCCTGCTGCGTGATGACGGTTCTCGCGGCCGGATGTGCCGGTCCGGCGATCCGCAGCCAGAGCCCCGAGCTCGAGGCCCTCGCCGAGCTCGAGGCCGACACCAAGCTCGTGGGCGACTACACCGCCCCGTGGGGCCTCAACGGCAAGCGCATCGAGCGTGCCGCGCTCGTGACCGGCCTGTCCGACACGGGCAGCGATCCGCCGCCGGGACCCCAGCGACAGACGCTCCTCGCCGACATGCAGTCCCGCGGCGTCCTCGAACCCAACGCCCTGCTCGCCTCGAGATCGACCTCGCTCGTCTGGGTGCACGGCTACCTCCCTCCCGGCGTGCGCAGGGGCGATCGCTTCGACATCTACGTGGAGGTTCCCTCGGACAACGAGACCACGAGTCTCGCGGACGGCTGGCTGATGGAGACCCGCCTCGCGGAGATGGCGGTGATCGGCAACACCATCCGCGACGGCCACGAACTGGGGGTGGCCGAGGGGCCGCTGCTCGTCGACCCCGTCTCCGGCGGTACGCTCGACTCGAAGTCGCGGATCCGGGCCCGCGTGCCCGGCGGCGGCATCGCACTGACCGACCGCGACCTCGGCCTGATCCTCGCAGCCGACCACCGCTCGTTTGCGATGTCGAAGCGTCTCGGCGACTGGATCAACCGCCGGTTCCACGCCGTCATCAAGGGCGTGAAGCGCGGCGTCGCCACCCCCAAGACCGACCGCTACGTCGAGCTCGAGGTGCCGCCGATCTACCGCAACAACCTCGCCCGCTACGTCAGAGTCGTGCAGAGCATCGCCGTGATCGAGCCCCCCGGGGGCCGCCACGCGCGGATGCAGCTGCTGGCGAGGCAGCTCACCGATCCCGTCACGGCTCCGGTGGCGGCCCTGCGGCTCGAGGCGATCGGCAAGGAGGCGATCCCCACGCTCCGCGAGGCCCTCGCCTCCAAGGACCCGGAGATCCGCTTCGCCGCCGCGGAGGCACTCGCCTACCTCGGCGAATCGATCGCAGCGGCACACCTCGCCGAAGCCTCGTCCACCCTTCGCAGCGCCCGCCCCGCAGCGCTTGCCGCGCTTGGCGTGCTCGACGACGCCAACGGCGTCGATGCGCTGCAGTCACTGCTCACCAGCCGCAGCGCCGAGACCCGCTACGGTGCGTTCCGCGCCCTCTGGCGGATGGACCCCGAACTCCCCTTGGTCCGCGGGGAGCGGCTTGGCGACGCGTGCTCGATGCACGTGGTCGACGTCGACGGCCCGCCGCTGATCCACGTCACCCGCAGCCATCGCCCGGAGATCGTCTTCTTCAACGCGGAGCATCCGGTCGCAGACGGCCTGAGGGCCGAGGCGGGACCGTCGATCGTGGTGGTCGTCGAGGGTGACACGGCCACGGTCACCCGCTTCACGCCGGGCCAGTCGGACCAGCAGGCGGAGGTGCCGGCCACCGCGGATGCGATCGTCCGTTCGGTCGTCGGGCTCGGGGGCACCTACCCCGATGCGGTCCAGTTTCTCCAGCAGGCGAGCGCGGCCCGTGCGATCCAGAGCCGGCTGGCCTTCGACGCGGTTCCGCACGAGCTCGACGGACGGCCGACGATCCACGAGGAGGCGTCAGCACGCGCCCGCGACATCCCGGACGAGGCCGACGCTGCCCGGGCGTCGGGCGACCAGGACGACGGCGCTGACGAAGCCGAATGACGCGGCTCACCGCCCTGGAGCTCTTCGGCTTCAAGAGCTTCGCCGACCGGACCCGCTTCGAGTTCCCCGCGGGCATCACCGTGGTCGTGGGCCCCAACGGCTCCGGGAAGTCGAACGTCGTCGATGCGATCAAGTGGGTGCTCGGCGAGCAGTCGGTGCGCAGCCTGCGGGGCAAGGAGATGACCGACGTCATCTTCGCGGGCTCCGCATCCCGCAAGCCGCTCAACATGGCCGAGGTGTCACTGATCTTCGACAACTCGTCCCGCGAGCTGCCGGTGACCACCGACGAGGTTCAGATCTCGCGACGGGTCTACCGCAACGGTGACAGCGAGTATCTCGTCAACGGAGAGACGGCGAGGCTCCGCGACATCCGCGAGCTCTTCTCGGGCACCGGTGCGGCGACCGAGGCGTACAGCGTGATCGAGCAGGGCCGCGTCGATGCCCTGCTCGTGGCGAGCGGCCGCGACCGGCGGATCGTGTTCGAGGAGGCGGCCGGCATCACGAGGTTCCGCAGCCGTCGCGCGGAGGCGCTCCGCCGCCTGGAGCGGGCCGAGTTGAACCGCCAGCGGCTCGCCGACATCGTGGGCGAGGTGGCGAGCCGGCTGGAGACCGTGCGACATCAGGCGGCGCGGGCCCGTCGCTGGCGCGCGATGCAGGACCGCCTGCGCCGCTTTCGGCTCGCCGCCGCGAAACGGGATCTCTCGGGTGTCGATGCGGCGATCGAGACGGTGGGGAACTCGCTCGCCGATGCCACCGGGGCGACCGAGGCCAACGAGACCCGGGCCGCCGTCCTGACCATCTCCGCCGCCACGCTGGCCGCCGCGGCCGACACCCTCCAGCCGCGGCTCGCGGCGGTCCGTGAGTCGGCCGCCGCGGATGCCCAGCGGCTCGCCGCTGCCGAGGCGACGGAAGTGCTCGTTCGTGGACGGCGGGGCGAGTTCGACGCCGACGTCGCCCGGACGGCGGAGGCCGTCGTCAGCGCCGTCCGCGACGAGCAGGCCGCCGCGGGTGCCGTCGCCGCCGCCGAGGCCACCTCGTCGACGATCGCCGGCACGCTCGATTCGCTCCGCGAGTCGCTGGTCACGCGGGAGTCGGCGGTCGCAGGCTCGCAGCACGACGCCGCCACCGCCCGTGCAGCCCTCGAGGAGGCCACCTCGGCACTGGCGGACCTGACGCGCCGCCAGTTCCGCCTCGAAACCGATCACGAGCGGGCGATGGCCACCGCCGGCGACGCCCGCGCGGCTGCCGACGCGGCCCACCGTGCCGTCACCGAGGCCCGCGGCCGCCATGCCTCCTTCGGCGAGTCGCGGGCTGCCCGTGAGGGGCACCTCACGTCGATCGAGGCGCGGCTCGGAACCGCCGCAACCGACCTCGAGTCGCTCGAGGCGGTGCAGCGCGACGCGACCGCCGCGCTGCAGGCCGCATGGCGCGATCTCGCGGGCTGGCGAGCCGCGCTCGAGGCCTGCCGCGAACGTCGCGGCATACTCCAGGACATCGTCGACCGCCACGAGGGCCTCTCCGAGGCCTCCCGCAGCCTCATCCGCAGCCCGGAAGCGGCGTCCGTTCCCGGGCTCGCCGGCGTGCTCGCCGACCTCGTCGTCGCCGGAGTCGAGTGGGCTCCGCTCGTCGACATCACCCTCGGCGAACTCGGGCAGAGCCTCGTGGTCGATTCGCTCGCCGAGGCGATCGACTGGCATGCCTCGTGGGCGCGGACGCCCGAGGCCGACGCCGTCCTGGCCGCCGGCGGCCGGATCGGTTTTCTGGCCGCGCGACACCTGCACGATCCCGACGACTTCGACCCGGGGCCGCATCCCGGCGTGGTGGGACGCCTCGACCGGCTCGTCGCAGAGAGCCGGCAACCGGGACCGCTGCCCGACCTGATCCGCCGCCTGCTCGGCCGCGCCTGGGTCGTCGACCGCCTCGAGCACGCCCTGCCCCTCGTCGCCGGCGCGCCGTCCGGCACGCTGTTCCTCACCCGCGACGGTGCCAGCCTCGTGGCCGACGGCGGCTTCACGGTCGGCACCGCCGCCGCCGCCACGGGCCTCGTGGCCCGCCGCAGCGAGCTGCGGGCGCTCGACGAACGGCACGCCGAACTCGCACGAACCGTCGATCGGTCCCAGGCCCTCATCGACGCGACCCAGGCGGAGATCGACGCCCGCACCGGCGAGATCGCCCTGGCCGCGAGCCGCCGCCGCGACGCGGGAGAGGCGGTCGCGGCCGCCCGCACGGAGCTGGCCCGAGTCGCCCGCGACGAGCGATCCGCGGGTGAGGCCATCACGGCCGCGGAGGCCGAGGCCCGCCGGGCCGACCAGCGGGCAATCGCCGCGGAGACCGCCCGCGAGTCGGCGGCACGGGACCTCCGCGCTGCGACCGACCTGCTCGCGGAGGCGCAGGGCCTGGCGGACCGCTGCCGGACCGCGATCGCCGACGTCGAGCGGGACCGCGGCGTCACGATCGAGGAGATGCACCGGCTGCGGGTCGACGAGGCCGCGATGGCCGAGAAGCTCGCCCGTTCCCGCGACGCGGTGTCCGCCGCCGCGGCATCGCTGGCCACGCGGCGAGGACAGGTCGTCGAGGCCCGCGAGCGGCTCACGGTGGCTCGGCACCGGACGTCCGTGCACGAGCTCGAGATGCTCAACGCGTCGGAAGCGCGTGCCGAGGCGGCCTGGATCGCGGAGCGGTCCGCCGCCGCGCTCGCCGTCCTGATCGGCGAGGCGGAGGGGATCGACGCGGACCGCCAGCGGGTGACAGCCGAGCAGGACGAGGCCCGGGCCACGGCCACGTCCCTCGCGGAGCGGCTCCACACCCTGCAGCTCGAGGTTGGCGAAGCCCGCCACCAACGGGCCCGGATCGTCGAGCGCATCCGCGATGAGTACGACATCGACATCGACGCGCTGCTCGCCGCCGGCCCCGCCGAGGCGGCCGCAGGCGACGGCGATGAGGAGCCGATCCCGGAGGATCGCGGCGACCTCGAGAGCCGCATCGAGGAGTTGCGCAGAAAGCTCGCCTCGATGACCTCGGTGAATCTCGCGGCCCTCCAGGAAGCCGACGAACTCGCCGAACGCCTCGCGAAGCTGGAGGCCCAGCTCGCCGACGTCACCGGCGGAAAGGAGTCGATCGAGCAGCTCATCGCCCGCATCGACGACGAGAGCCGGCGGCTGCTCGGCGAGACGATCGAAACCGTCCGCAGCTACTTCCGCGACCTGTTCGAGCGGGTCTTCGGCGGCGGTCAGGCCGACATCGTGCTCGAGGAGGGAGTCGACCTCCTCGAGGCCGCGGTCGAGATCGTCGCCCGGCCGCCCGGCAAGGAGCCGAGGAGCATCTCCCTCCTCTCCGGCGGTGAGAAGACGATGACGTGTGTCGCCCTCCTGCTGGCGATCTTCAAGTCGCGGCCGAGCCCGTTCTGCGTGCTCGACGAGGTCGATGCTGCCCTCGACGAGGCCAACGTCGACCGATTCGTGGGGGTGCTCCGCGACTTCCTCTCGTCCACGCAGTTCATCGTCGTCACGCATTCGAAAAAGACGATGGCTTCCGCCACCACCCTCTACGGGGTCACGATGGAGGAGTCGGGCGTGTCGAAGCGGGTGAGCGTGCGGTTCGAGTCGACCGCGGCGGCAGCCCGGCCCTCGTCCCGGGCGGCCTGACCCGGCTGGCCGACAGAGCTTTGTTTGACGGCTTTTTCCGGTCCACCGGCGCCGCCGGCACAGGCCGGTCGAGCGCTGCCACCGTCGCGTCCGTGAAGAACGGCTCAAGTCTCACGACGTGATCTTTCGATCTACCCTCCTGGACGGCCATGCCACGGAGGCCATCGGGAGCGATCCCGTGACCTTCGGCGGTGTGGCGCAGGGGGGGAACCTGCGAGTCAAGGCCACCGACGGTGGCGTCCTGCCCAAGGGACGCCCATTGTCGGTCGTCACTCTCATGCCCCCTCCGCGCCTCAGGCCGGCCTTCGTGGGGCACGACGACGCGGGCGTCCCACGAAGCAGTCCGCGTCACAGGGGGGCTGTGTTCGACGCTCGGAAGGGTGCGGACTGGCCAGGGACATATCCGGACACGAACGATCCCACAGGGAGTCCAGACGATGAAGGTTTTCACGACAGGCCAGGTCGCCAAAATCTGTAAAGTCGCGCCACGAACCGTGAGCAAGTGGTTCGACTCCGGTCGCCTCAAGGGCTACCGCATTCCGGGCAGTCAGGACCGCCGCATTCCGCGGGAGTACCTGATCAAGTTCCTCAAGGAGCACGGCATGCCGCTGGGCGACCTCGAGGACGAGGCGATGGCCAAGGTGCTGCTCGTCGGTCAGGACCAGCTCCTGATCGAGAACCTCAAGAAGCAGCTCCCGGTCGAGCGGTCGTTCAAGATCCAGGTGGCCGCCAGCGGATTCGAGGCGGGCATTCAGGCCGAGAGCTTCCACCCCGACTGCATCGTGGTGGACTACTCGATCGGCAGGATCGACGCCCAGCAGATCTGCCAGAACCTCCGCCGGAATCCCGAGTACGCCGACACGATCGTGATCGCCCTGCTGCCGGACGACGGCTCGCAGATCACCGTCGATCGGGCCCACGTCAACGAGAGCTTCAAGAAGCCCTTCGACGTGGCCCTGCTCGCCGAGCGTCTCCGCACGCTGATCGGTGCCCGCAAGGAACTGGTGTGACCGAACCGGGGGAGCCACACCAGGGGTTCCTCCGTCTGCCAGGCTCGCCGTCCGGGCGATCCTGACGGTCCACACGTCCGACCCCGAACCGTCGGCCGGTCCGCGAGATGCGGATCGGCCGGCGGCATTTCGGAGGTATGCTGCCGGCATG
Source organism: uncultured Planctomycetaceae bacterium (assembly GCA_903831155.1). Classification (GTDB taxonomy): domain Bacteria; phylum Planctomycetota; class Planctomycetia; order Pirellulales; family UBA1268; genus QWPN01. The sequence goes on from CAIKWU010000569.1 coordinate 47,153, forward strand.
AGCGACCCGATCCACGGCATCCGAATGATCGACGTCGGCGGCAAGCCGGTCACGGCACGCACCGCCCGCGCCTCGGCAACCCTGGTCGCCCGGCCGGAAACGGTCGCCCGCATCCGTGCCGGAACCCTCGAGAAGGGCGATGCCGTCGCCACCGCGCGGATCGCCGGCATCATGGCGGCCAAGCGGACGAGCGAGTTCGTGCCGCTGTGCCACCCGCTGCCCCTCGAAGCCGTCGA
>CAIKWU010000570.1 GCA_903831155.1 uncultured Planctomycetaceae bacterium
CTCGCCGTGAGTCGTGCCAGCCGGGCGTCGGGGCCGCCCGCCGTCACCATGGCCTGCGACGCGATGATCGCAAGCAGGAGGCAGCCGCTCGTTCGGAGCATCTTCATGGCCGGAAACCCTGGGTGTTGTCGCGGACGGATCATAGCGGCCGGTTCCGAGAGAGTGTCGACGGAACCCACCGAAGCCGTCATTAGCCGGATGGCTAGTTCACCCGCTTGCAGCCCGCTCCTATCCTGACGCGGGGGTGGCTACCGTCGGCCACCCGTCGAGTCGAACTGATTCGCGGGGATTCGTCATGCGCATCGTACAGTCGGGATCGAAGTGTCTCCTGGGCGTCGCCCTGCTCGCCGCCGGCGTGGTGGCTGCGACGGCCGGCAGGGGGCTTGCGGTCGACTACTACTGGGATGCCGACGGGGACGCGTCGGGCTCCCTCGGCGGCAGCGGCACGTGGAACACGTCGAGCTTCAGCTGGCGGAACGGCTCGGCCACCGGGCCGGTCGGCGCGTGGGTCAACGGCACCAGCAGCATCGCGTTCCTGCAGGGCACGAGTGGCACGCTGACCACGTCGGGGACGCCGCAGGTCAACAAGATCAACGTCACGTCGGGATCGTTCACGGTCTCCGGGCTCGTGTCGTGGCAGGGCAACGACCGCGCCGTCAACGTGAGTCCGGGGGCGGCCCTGACGATCACCAGCACGAACGGCGCCGGCATCGCGCTGACGGTGGGCGGCGGCGGCACCGCCACGTTCACCGCCAACAACCGCGCCTACGGCAGCACTGCGGCGATGACCGTGACGGGCACCGGCACGCGGCTGATCTTCTCGGGCGTGAACGGCCTCGACAACGGAACCAGCAGCATCGGACTGACGATGGGCCTCGGAACGACGCTCCAGCTCAACCAGACGAACAACTACCGGGCGACGATGACGCTCAACGGCGCGACCGTCGACACCCGCGCAGCGAACGCGATCGTGTTCCAGAACAGTTCGGCTGTGACAGTGGGCGGCACGGCGAGGTCGTCGCTGCTCACGGGCAACGGCAACGGCACGGTGCAGTTCAACTCCACGCGCACCTTCACCGTCAACTCCACGGGCGACGCGGCGGGGATCGACCTGGAGATCTCCGCGCGGATCACCGGTGGCAGCGGGTTCACGAAGGCCGGCGCCGGCACGATGCTTCTGTCGGCGAGCAACTCGTTCGGGGGCACGACCCAGGTGAACTCCGGGCGGCTCGTCGTCGGCAACCAGTACGCCCTCGCGAACACCGTCTTCAACACGCAGGCCGGCAGCGTCGGTGAGCTCACCTTCGGCAACCTGTCGGAGGTGAGCATCGGCGGCCTCACGGGCACCAATGCCCTCGTGCTGACGACGACCGCCGGCACGGGGCTGGCGCTGGCAGTGGGAACCTCCGGCACGAGCACCATGACGGTGCCGTTGTCGGGCCTGGGGTCGCTGCGGAAGGTGGGGAGCGGGCAGGTGACGCTCGCCGCCGCGAACAGCTACGCCGGGCCGACCACGGTGTCGGCCGGAACGCTCGTGATCTCCTCGCCCGCGGCGCTGGCGAACGCCGACACGACCCGTTGGACGGCCGCGAACCTGATCACCGGTTCTGGCGCGACGACGGTGCTGGCCGTCGGCTCCGGGGGATTCGGCGAAAGCGACGTCGCCACGCTCCTCGCCGGGATCGACCGCAGCGTGAACGACGACGGGCTCCGGGCCGGCTCCCGGATCGGCTTCGACACCACGGCCGCCGGCGCGTTCGCGGTCGGGACGTCGGTGCAGGACACGACGGGCACGGGCGGCGGGGCCGTCTCGCTCGTGAAGGTCGGCAGCGGCACGCTGGCGCTGACGGGCAGCAACTCCTACTCAGGGGGCACGGTCGTGGCCGCCGGCACACTCCGGTTCGACGCGGCCAGCGCGCTCCCTGCTGCGGGCACGGTCGACATTCGGTCGGGCGCGGCCATGATCGCCTCGGGCGCGTATCCCACGCTGACGCAGTGGCTGACGAGCGGAAGGATCGATTCGGCTTCGGCCGGCGCGGTGGTCCTGACCGGCGACGATTCGGGCGGTGGGACTCTGACGGCCTATCCGGGCCTGTTCGTTGGGGCGTCGGGCGCTGCGACGCTCTCGGGCTCGCTCGCCAGCGGGACCGCCGGGTATCGGTTCGGCGGCGGCGACGGCGTGTTGACCGTGGCCTCGAGCCTCGGCGGTGCCCTGCCGTTGACGGTGATCGGGTCGGGGTCGGTGGTGCTCGCCGGCAACAACACGCTCGGCGCGGTGTCGATCAACGGCGGCGTGCTCGCGGTCTCGTCGACCGGCAGCCTCGGGGGCGGCGGGGCGATCTCCTTCGGCGGGGGCACGCTGCAGTACTCGGTCGCCAACACTTCCGACTATTCGGCGAGGCTGTCCGGGGCGGCGAACCAGGCGGTGCGCATCGACACCAACGGGCAGGCGGTCACGTTTGCCGCGCCGCTCGCGAGCAGCGGCGGCTCGCTCACGAAGCTCGGCTCGGGCACGCTCGCGCTGGCCGTCGCGAGCACGTTCACCGGCGACACGAGGGCCGTGGAGGGGGAGCTGCGCCTCCAGGATCGCTCGGCTCTCCAGTCGTCGTCGTTGAATCTGGCGACGGGCGACACCGGCAGCGTGGTTTTCGCGGCGTCGGGAACCGGGGCCTACGTGTTCGGCGGATTGAAGGGGGCTCGCGACCTCCTGGCCGGGACCAACGAGCTCTTGGTCGGCCGCAGCGGCGGATCATCCACTTTCGCCGGCCAGCTCACGGCCGCGACGCTGACCAAGCTCGGCACGGGCACGCTCGCGCTCTCGAATCTGACGACGGTCGGAGCCCTGGCGGTGGGGCAGGGGACAGTCACGCTCGACTTCGGGACGGCAGCCTTCAACGACGACATCGTGGTGCCGACCGCCGCGCTAGGGCTCGCCGGCGGCGCGCTGCGGGCGGCCGGTGGCAGCGGCAGGTTCAACTCGCAGTCGTTCGCCAGCACGACCGCATCGGCGGGTGGTTCGGCGATCGTGGCGGCAAGCGGGTCCTCCGGCAGCCTCACGCTCAATCTCGGATCGCTTGGAAGATCGGCACAGGGGGTGGTCACCTTCACGCTGCCCACGTCGGGGCAGGTGACGACGACGACCGCCAACACCAACGGCATCCTCGGCGGCTGGGCGACGGTGGGCGGCACCACCTGGGCCGTCTCGGCGGGCGACGGCACGAGTCCCGGCGGTGTGTCGGGCCTCGACACCTTCAGCTACTCCGTGCTGAACGTGTTCGGCGGCTCCGACTCGGCCAACTCCGAGACGAGCACGAGCGAGACGCTGCTGGCGCCGCTGACGACCAACAGCCTCCGGGTGCTCGCGAACACCGCTGGCCAGTCGCTGGACCTCGGCTCGAGTTCCCTCACGCTCACCAGCGGCGGACTGATTTCGGCGGCATCCGGCACCGCCGCCGCCGTCACCATCGCGGGGGCCGCGGGGGCGACGGGCCTGACCGCGGGCGACGGCAGTGCACCGTCGGAACTGATCGTCCACCAGGCCAACTCCGGCGGGCTGACGATCGCCGCCGGGATCGGCAACAACGGATCCGCGGCCGTCGGCCTCACCAAGGCCGGCTCCGGCCGGCTCACGCTCTCCGGGAGCAACAGCTTCACGGGCCCTGTCGCTGTCGTGGCCGGAAGGCTGGGCATCACCACGGCGGATGCTGTGGCGACGTCCGGCAGCATCACCGTGTACGAGGGTAGCGGCAACCAGTTCACGCTCGACGCGGCCGGGGTGCGCGTGTCCCAGCCGCTCTCGATCCGGGGTGGCGGCGGCGTTGGTGTGGGCGCCCTCCAGGGGGCGGTGTCGAGCGGCACGGTCACCTATGCGGGGCCGATCACCATCGCAGGTCCGACGCAGGCGGGCGGCCACTTCGCGTCGAACTCGGGCGGCGTGCTGGAGATCTCGGGGCCGATCGTGCATGCGGCGAGCATCGCGGCGGATCGATTCGTCGCGGTCAGGGACGGCACCGTGGTGCTGTCAGGTTCCGCCAGCAGCTATTCGGAACTCAGGCTCTCCGCAGGCACCGTCCGGCTCGGCACCGCGAACGCGATCCCCATCGGGGCGCCGGTGCGGGTTGGCGACGTCGCGAATGCCGGTACGACGGCCACGCTCGATCTCGCGGGTTTCGACCAGGCGCTGCCCTGGGTGACCAACGAGCTCACCGGGTCGAACTCCACGAGTCGGATCACGTCCTCGACCGGCCCGGCGACCCTGACCATCACCACGGCGTCGGGCAGCAGCAACACGTACTCCGGGGTGCTCACGGGATCGCTCGCGCTGGCCAAGGAGGGGGCGGGCACGTTTCGGCTCACCGGCATCAGCGACCTGTCCGGCGACGTCACGCTCCGGTCCGGCACGCTCGAACTGGCGCGGTCACAGCCGCAGTTCGGCACGATCACCGGCACGGTCGGCGCCATCCGTGCGAGTGGAGGGGTGATCGTCGTGGCTGCCAACAACGCGTTGCATGGGTACGGCGACGGTACGCGGCCGTACGTGATCGAGTCGGGCGGCCTGCTGACCACTGCCGACGGGGTCACGACGCATGCCACCAACGTCACGCTCACCGGCGGCACGCTCGGCAGCGGCTCGCCGAACGCCACGTTCGGCAGCTACGTCTTCTCCGGCACGGACACGCGGTTCGTGGCGAGCGGCACGGCGTCGTCGACGATCTCGGCTCAGGACCTGCGATTCGGGAACGCAGGCTGCACGGTCGACGTGGCCGACGGTTCCGCCCTGGACGACCTCGTCGTGTCGGGTTGGTTCGGCGGCTCGAACGGATTCCAGAAGACGGGTCTGGGCCGGATGACGTTGCAGGCCACGAACACTTATTCCGGGACGACGGCCATCACGGCGGGCACCGTGGCGATCGGTCCGGCCGGGTCGATCGGCGGCTCCACGATGGTGTCGGTCGGGGCCGGTGCGACCTTCGATGTGTCGGCGGTCAGCGGCGGCTACACGGTGCCGGCGATCCAGACGTTGGCGGGCTCGGGCACCGTCGTCGGCTCGGCGACGATCGGCAGCGGTGCCACGCTCGCCCCCGGCGCGAGCCCGGGCACTCTCGCCTTCGCGGGCGGCCTCACCTGGAACTCCGGCGGCAACTACAACTGGCAGATGCTTTCCGGCACGGGCGAAGCGGGTTCCTCGTCGACATGGGACCTCGTCAGCGTCACCGGCACGCTTGCGATCGCCTCCACGAGCGCGGATCCCTTCCGGATCAATCTCTGGACGCTCTCGGGACTCTCGCCCGACGTCAGCGGATCGGCCGCCAACTTCGATCCTTCGCAGAGTTACTCCTGGAGGGTTGCCACGGCAGCCGGCGGGATCACGGGCTTCGCTGCCGACAAGTTCGTCATCACCGCGTCCGCCACCAACGGCACGGGAGGCTTTGCCAATCAGTTGGCGGGTGGCGCGTTCTCGATCGCCCGAACCGGCAACGACCTGAATCTCGTCTTCACGGCCAGTGGCGGGCCGCCGGGCGTGATCACGATCACCGTGGCCAGCGGCACGCAGACCCAAGGCGAGGCCGGCTACCCGACGCTCTCGGGCTCGACGCCGGTCGTGAAGACGGGCGCCGGCACGCTGGTGGTCGATCAGGCCAACACCCTCTCGGGCTCCACCACCGTGCAGGGCGGCGTGCTGCAGCTGGCCAACGCCTCGGCGCTGCCGTCGAGCCGGCTCGTCGTCGTGGCGGGCGGCACCGGGCAGCTCGCTCCGCAG
>CAIKWU010000571.1 GCA_903831155.1 uncultured Planctomycetaceae bacterium
CTATTGGCAACGGTAGCGGAAACGTCTCCCTGACCAACTCGGGGAGCTTCACTGTCGCCGCCCCCGGCGTCTCTACCGGGACTGGTTCGGCCGGCGACGGCGACATCTCGCTGACGTCCATCGGCGGAAGCATCGGCCTCAACTCGGGTGTGACGGCGGGCGGCGATCTCGTCACGCTGAATGCAACCTCCGGCTCGATTACCCAGGCAGCCGGGGCCACCGTCGCCTCCGACACGCTCATCTGGTACGCCTCGGCGGTGCCTTCCTTGACGGGGTCGTACGTTGGTATCGGTTCCAACCTCACCGCGCCGGGCAGCCTCTCTCTGGCCGTTACGCCAGCACAGCGGGTGCTCGCGACCTCCACCGTGAACGGCGGCATCACCATCACCGGACCCTCGGTCGTGATCAGCGAGCCGGTGACGGCAGGCGGAACTGGGTCCGGCATTACCGTGCAGGCGACGACCGGAAACATCGCCCTGCAGCCTTCCTCCAACTTGGTGCCCTCGATCAACGCGCCCAGTGGTGCCATCAACGTTGTGGCCGGTGGGCAGTTCGATACGCAGTTTGGAACGGTCTCTGGTAGCAGCGTGTCGATCGTCTCGGGAGGAACCGTGTTCGTCGGCACGATCCGGGCTACCAACACCATGTCCGTCGTGACGACAGCCGGCGGCGGCGTGTCGGTCGGGCCTCAGGCAGGTGCGCTGCTTCAGGCCGGCAGCACCCTTGACCTGAGTCAGGTACAGGGCCAGATCAGGATTCGCAACGGTGGCCAGATTATTGGCAATCCACTCGTGCTCGGCGGCAAGACCGTGTCGTTCGGAGGAGCGATCACCACCGTTGCCGAGTTGAACGACGTGGTAAACGCTGTGAACTCGCTGCCGGTCGTTCCCGGATCAACCTACGACATCCTGGTTGGCGCGAGCATGACGCTGACACAGACACTCACGGTCAATCGCCCCGTGACATTCCGAGGCACGTCGACCAGCATCGTGCTTTCCGGAAGCGCGAGTGTGACGAACGGCCTCTCGCTCACCTCGGGCGCCGCCGGCAGCACGGTTCGCGACATTGCGTTCAGCAACTTCTCCGGCACTGCGGTCCGAGCAACGTCTCTGTCGGGCCTCACCATCTCCGGAATCAAGGCGATGAACTCCGGCACGGGTATCAATCTGACGAGTGTCACCAACTCTCTGATCGGCGGCACCGCCACAGGGCAGGGTAATGTGCTCCAGAACTGCAGCCGGGAAGGTATCTACGCGACTGGGATCTGCACGAACACCCAACTCGTGAAGAACACGTTCCCCAGTACGACCACCAAGTACAACGTCTCCTCTTCCCGCGGCATCACCGTGGTGAACTGAGCGAGCGCTGGTGCCACTCACCCAGCGTTCTCGACGACGTCCGCCCCGCCGTGGTTGGCCCGGGCGAACCGAATGTCGAGCGTCCGCAGGTAGGTGTGCAGGCCGGCGTCTTGGATCGGCAGGATGTGGGCCGGGTGGCCCGACTCGTTGTGGTGGGAGTGCCAGAGGCCCGGCGGCGTCACGAACACCGAGTGCGGGTGCCAGTCGAACCGCTGGCCGTCGGCCACGTGGCCGTGCTTGTCGAGCGACTTGCCCACCATCGTGTAGCAACCCGGCTTGGCGTCGACCACCAGATCCACGGCGACCGACTGGTGGCGGTGCGGGGCCTGCACCGCTCCCACCGGCAGGAGCCCGAACATCGCCCACATCACGTGGGTGATCGTCATCGTCTGCGGGAACAGGCGGCTGCCAAGCAGCACACTCAGCCGGTTGGCGCCGGCGCTCGTGGGATCGTGAACCACGGCGTCGAGGGCCTCGAGGATCGCCTTGCGGCGGTAGACCGTGGC
>CAIKWU010000572.1 GCA_903831155.1 uncultured Planctomycetaceae bacterium
CAGCGGCAAGACGCTTGCGGTGCTCGGCTCCTTCCTCCCGGGCAACAGCCCCGGCACGGTGACGGTCGGCTCCGGCCTGACGCTCGACCTCTCCCAGTCGGGCACGAGCCTGTTCGAGATCACCGACCCGCTCTTCACCGCGGGCTCCTTCGACCTCGTGACCGGCGGTGGGAGCGTGGTGTTCGGCGGCGTGCTCAACCTCGCCTTCAGCGGTGGCACCTACGCCAACGGCACCGACGTGCTGCAGCTCTTCGCCAGCACGGGCGGCCTGTCGGGCGGCTTCACGGCCGTGAATGCGACCGGCCTCGCGGCAGGTCAGTCGGCCACGTTCAACTCGGCGACGGGCTTCATCACCGTCGTGCCTGAACCGACGACGACCGCGCTGCTCGTCGGCGCCATCGGCATCGCGGCGGTCACGCGGCGGCAGCGCCGCTGCACCGAGAATCGTTTGACGTGACTCCTATCCGCGCCATCCTGCTGGTGTTCGCGTTCTGCGCGACCGCCGACGCCGAGCCCGCCATGCACCCGACCATCGACGATTGGATCGCCCGCGACGCTATCCCGTTCACCGACGACGGCATCGATCGGATGATCGCCACGATGCCGGAGGTTGAGCTGCTCGGGTTCGGTGAGGGGCTGCATGGCGGCGAGGAGATCCTCCTGCTCCGCAACCGGCTGTTTCAGCGGCTCGTGGAACGGCACGGCTTCCGGGCGATCGCGATCGAGAGCAGCTTTCCGCAGTCGCGGCTCGTGAACGACCACGTCTGCGGCCGCGGCGACGCCCCTGACTTCGCAGGCTGGATCAGCAACGGCATGGGCCTGCTCGACGCCAATCGCGAGCTCATCGAATGGATCCGTCAGCACAACGCGAAGACCGGCGACGAGGTGCGGTTCTACGGCTTCGACATGCCGCTCGGAGCGCTGGCCTTCGCGAGCCCACGGCTCCTGCTGGAGGGCCTCTACGACCTCGTGCCGGAGCGGCGGGAACGGCTCGAGAGCCTGATCGGCGTTGATGCCGACTGGGAGAACCCCGCGGTGATCGGCGACCCGTCGAAGGGTGTCGGCGGCACGCCGCGGGCCAACGACCTGCGGATCGAGGTGGAGGAGATCGTGGCCGAGCTCCGCCGCCGCGGCCCGGAACTCGACGAGGCCCGCCGCGCCGAGGCGGTGCACGACGCGCAGGTCGCGAGGCAGCTCCTCGCGGCCCATGCCGCCATGGCCCGCAAGGCGGGCTATGCCGAGGTGCTCGGGATCCGCGACACGATCATGGCCGACACCCTGGAGTTCATCCTCGCGCGGGAACGCGGCCGCGGGAAGGTGCTCGCGTTCGCCCACAACGGCCACCTCAAGCGGGGCCGGATGCACTGGCAGATGGGCGACGTCCGGCACGAGTGGTGGCCGGCGGGGGCGCACGTCTCCCGGTCGCTCGGCCGGCGCTACGCCGTGATCGGCACCGGGGTGGGCGTGTCGGAGGAGAATGGCATCGCCGCGCCGGAAGCGGGGTCGCTCGAGGCGCGGTTCACGGAGACGGTGCTCATTCCCGGTGCCACCGCGCCGGCAGAGCTCATCACCGGCCTCACGCCGCGGACCGGCAGCGCGAGGAACCCGACCTACTTTCCGTGGACGAGCGACTGCCTGTCCGACTACGACTGGCTCGCGTTCGTGAAGGTGACGACCTACCAGCGTGGCGGCCCACCGCTGCGGGCGTGGGAACCCGAGCAGCCCGCTCGCGATCCCGCCCCGTAAGCAGGAGGCCCAATCGCGTCGGCGATGGGGGCTGTCACGGTTGTAGGTATTCCGCAGGAAACGACCGCCATTCTTGCCAAGAAAGCCGATACGACAACAATGTTCCCGGTCGGCCGGCTCCTCAACGCCACAGGCTTCCATTGGCAACCTCCACCGCGCCGCGCATGGCTGCCTTCTCCGGCATCCATTGGGAATATCTCGTTCCCATCACGACCGTGCATCTGCTCGCCTGCCTGGCCCTGCTGCCGGCCTACTTCAGCTGGCCCGGCGTGGCCCTGGCCGTCGGCGGCACCGCCGTGTTCGGCACGCTCGGCATCAACCTCTGCTACCACCGGCTCCTCGCCCACCGGAGCCTGAAGGTGCCCCGCTGGCTGGAGCGGACGCTCGCCACGTTCGCGCTCTGCTCGTTGGAAGACACCCCGTCTCGCTGGGTGGCCAACCATCGCCTGCACCATGCCCACTCCGACGATCCCGAGGATCCGCACTCGCCGAGAACGGGAGTTGCGTGGTCGCACGTGGGCTGGCTCTTTCACAGCGCGCCCCAGCGAAAGACCTGTGCGTTCTTCGATCGCTATGCCCGCGACATTCTCGCCGACAGGTACTACCGCTTCCTGGAGCGGCACGCGACGGCGATCGTCTGGATCTACGCGGCGCATGCCGCGATCTTCTGGACGGTGGGCCTGCTCGTGGGCCGCTGGCTCGGGGGCGACTGGCAGTCGGGGTATGCCTGTGCGATGCGGTGCCTCGTGTGGGGCGTGTTCGTCCGCACGGTGCTCGTGTGGCACATCACGTGGAGCGTCAACTCGCTCACGCATCTGTTCGGATACCGGACCTACGCCACGGGGGAGGACAGCCGCAACAACTGGCTCGTCGCGATCCTCGCCATGGGCGAGGGCTGGCACAACAACCACCACCACGACCCGGCCAGCGCCTCGGTGCAGCACAAGTGGTGGGAGATCGACATGACGTACTACGTGATCCTGCTCTTGAAGTCGGTGGGGCTGGCGACCGACGTGATCGCGCCGCGGCACGTGCGGCGGGCCTCGTCGCGGTGACCGACGGATAGGGCGGTTCACGACACTGCCGACCACAACCCCTGCCATGGAACATCGACTCGTCACCATCGTCTTCATCGACATGCAGGGCTACACCAAGAGGTCGGCGGGCCAGTCGGTCGAGGAGATGAAGCGGTTTCACGACGAGTTTCACTCGTTCGTGAAAGATCTGGTCGAGCAGCACGGCGGCGTGCTCGTCAAGAGCCTCGGCGACGGCTTTCTGGTGCGCTTCGACTCGCCCACGAAGGCAGTGCAGTGCTCGTACGAAATGCAGCAGCACCTCATGTCCCGCAACGAGGACATCCTCAACCCGGAAAAGATCGTCAGGTTTCGGATCGGCATCAACACGGGTGACGTCGGCATCGATGAGTCGGGCGATCTCTTTGGTGACCCGGTCAATATTGCGGCCCGCATTCAGAGTTTTGCCGAGCCCAACGAGGTGTTCATCTCCGAAGCCACCCTGCTTGCCATGAACCGTAACGAGTTCGGAGCGAAAGACCTCGGACCCCAGCAGTTCAAGAATGCCACTCGCGAGATCAAGGTGTTCAAGGTGCTGCCGAAGGGGATGGAGTCGGTGGAGGCTGAGCCGGAATCCCGCTCGACCGTGGCGACGTCGGTGCTGCGTCGCCTGGCCCCTTGGCAACTGGCGATTTCCGGGGCGGCCGCCCTCGCGATCCTCGCGCTGGTGGCCTACGGTGTGGGTCGCCTGGCGTTGCCGCCAGCAGCCACCGAGCGGCAGGCCGAGCCACCAGCGGCGCGGGAGGGGGTTGCCGTCGACAGGCCGGCGCCGCCGCGGGGCATGCCGCCTCGTCCGCAACGGCCTGGCCCCGCCGCCCAGCAAGGGCGACGGCCCGTCAATGATTTCGATCGGGACGGAGACGGACGGATCTCGAAGGCCGAGGCGCCTCCACAGATGCAACGCAACTTTTCCCGCCACGACACGAACGGCGACGGATTCATCGACGCCGACGAACAGGCGACGCTGCCCGGTCGCTGACAGGCACCAGGTCCTCGGGACCACGAGCCAGTCCCGTGAGGCGGTCGCGGATCGCGTCCCGAGAACGCTGCCGTCGGTGATTCCGGGGGAGAGCGGCTACACTGAGCCCGCGGTCCGGCTGGCCTGCCGGGGCGACCCAGTGGAAGCGGCGTGGCCCGTCACGACACCATGCTCACTCGATCCCCTGCCCTGCCCCTCGCACCGTGGTCGCTTCTGTTGGCAGTCGGGGCTCTCCTCGCGGCCGCAGGCTGCACGCGCCAGGCCGCGACGCCACCGCCGGCCGTCTCCGAGGTGGTCGTGACGTCGCCGCGGTCGGCGGAGGTGCCGGAGTACCTCGAGGTCACCGGCCGGATCGATGCCGAACTGGTCGTCGACATCCGCAGCCGGATCACCGGCTACCTCACCAAAGTCGCGTTTCGCGACGGCCAGTTCGTGGCCAAGGGCGATCCGCTGTACGAGATCGACGTCCGACCCTACGCGGCGCAGCTCGCCGCCGCCGCGGGCACCATCGACCGGCTCCTGGGCGAGGAGCGGTTCTTGAAGGTGCAGGTCGACCGTTACGAGAAGCTGGTCGCCAAGGGGGCGGCCAGCCAGCAGGAGTTCGACAGTTACAACGCGAAGCTCGATGAGAACGAGGGCAGCCTCGCTGCGGCACGGGCCCAGCACGAGGCCGCCCGGCTCAACGTGGAGTTCTGCTCGATCGCGGCGCCGATCACCGGCCAGATCAGCCGCACGCAGCTTCAGGTCGGCAACCTGATCAACCAGGACACGACGTCGCTCGCGACGCTCGTGTCGATCGACCCGATCTTCGTCTATTTCAACGTGGATGAGCCGACGTTCGTGCGGATCATGGCCCACGCCCGAACGTCGGGCCGCGGGCCCGGAGTGGGCGGCGGTGAGACGGTGGTCGACGTGGGGCTTGTCGACGACGTGGGACGGACCTATCCGCATCGCAGCCGGGTCGACTTCCTCAACAACCAGGTCGACACGAAGACGGCCACGATCACCATGCGTGGCCGGCTCGCCAATCCCTATTCCGCGGACCCCGCCGCGCCGCGTCCGCCGCTGTTTCGGCCCGGCATGTTCGCCCGGGTGCGGCTGCCGCTGGGGGATGCCGTCGAGCGGCTGTTCGTGCCGGAGGCGGCGGTCGGCAGCAATCAGGATCGCAAGATTCTCTGGGTGGTCGGAGCCGACGACACGGTCTCCGCCCGCGAGGTGACCGTGGGGCAGAAGCTGGGCACGTGGATCGCCGTGGCGGCGAGCGACGCGGCCCGACCGCTCACCGCCGCCGACCGGATCGTGGTCCGCGGGCTGCAGCGATGCCGCGAGGGAAAGCCCGTGAAGCCGACGGCCGCCGCCGAGAGCGCCCTCGACGTGGCGAGTTTCGTCGTGCCCGAGCGGCGCGAGCCGGCGGTGGACGCTCCCGATCCGCAGCCGCCCACCGCGGCCGCTGCAGCCCAGCCGGCACCGCCCGCGCCGCCGGCAGCCCCGGTTCCGTCGCCGGCCGCCGAGCCGCTCCCGGCCCCGGGCGAGACGCCGCGGTGATCTCGCGATTCTTCATCCAGCGGCCGATCTTCGCCGCCGTGATCTCGATCGTGATCACGCTGGCGGGGGTGGTGAGCGCGACGTCGCTGCCGATTTCGCTCTTCCCCCCGATTTCGCCCCCGGTCGTGCAGGTGCTCTGCACGTACCCCGGTGCCAACGCGTCGGTCGTCACCGACACGATCGCCGCCCCGATCGAACAGCAGATCAGCGGCATCGATCGGCTGCTCTACATGCAGTCGCAGGCGACCAACGACGGCGTCTACGTGCTGCAACTCACCTTCGAGGTGGGGGCGAGCGCCAATCTCGCGCTCGTGCAGACCCAGAACCGGGTCCAGCTGGCGATGCCGCTGCTCCCGTCGGTGGTGCAGAAGCAGGGCGTGAGCATCAAGAAGCGATCCCCCGACATTCTCATGACGGTCGATCTCGTTTCGCCCGATGGTCGCTACGACGACCTGTTCATGAGCAACTACGCCGCCGTCCGCCTCCGCGACGAGCTGCTGCGGTGCTACGGCGTCGGCGACATCATGATCATGGGCCAGCGGGACTACTCGTTGCGGATCTGGCTCGATCCCGAGCAGCTGTCGGCACGCGGGCTCACGCCCCAGGACGTCCGCGACGCGATCGCCGCGCAGAACGCCCAGGTGATCGGCGGGATCACCGGCCAGTCGCCCGCCGCCGCCGATCAGCAGTTCGAACTGGCGGTCGCCGCCACCGGACTGCTTTCGACCCCGGAGGAGTTCGGGGCGATCGTGCTCGGAAGCGGCCCGAGCGTGCCGGGGACGCCGCTCGTGCGGCTGCGGGACGTGGCCCGGATCGAGCTCGGCGCGGCCGTCTACGACCAGACCTGCCGCTACAACGGCACGCCTGCGGTCGGCATGGCCATCTATCAGCTGCCCGACACCAATGCGATCGAATGTTCGCGGGCCATCAAGGAGAAGATGAAGGAACTGGCGGCCCGGTTTCCCGCCGGGCTCGACTACGTGGTCGCCTACGACACGACTCCGTTCATCACGGAGTCGATCCTCGAGGTGGCCAAGACGCTCCGCGAGGCGATCGTGCTCGTGGCGCTCGTCGTGCTCATCTTCCTGCAGAGCTGGCGGGCCACGCTCATCCCGCTCGTGGCGGTGCCGGTGGCGATCGTGGGCACCTTCGCCGCGATGGCCGTGATGGGCTTCAGCCTCAACACGCTCTCCCTGTTCGGCCTCGTGCTCTCGATCGGCATCGTGGTGGACGACGCGATCGTGGTGGTGGAGAACGTGGAGCGCTGGATCAAGGAGGGGCTTGCACCCCGGGCGGCCGCGGAAAAAGCGATGGCGGAAGTCACCGGCCCGGTGATCGGCGTGGCGGCGGTGCTCTCGGCGGTGTTCGTGCCCTGCGCGTTCATCGGCGGAGTCACGGGCCTCTTCTTCAGACAGTTCGCCCTGACGATCGCGGTGTCGACCATCCTCTCGGCCGTCAACTCGCTCACCCTGAGCCCGGCGCTGGCGGCGATCCTGCTGCGGCCCCACGATGCCCCGCCCGACCCGTTCGAGCGGCTCCTCGACGGCCTGCTCGGGCCGGTCTTCCGGGCGTTCAACCGCCTCTTCGACGCGATCAGCGGCGGCTACGCGCGGGGCGTGGCGGCCGTCGTCGGCCACGGGCGGCTGGCGATGCTCGCCTACCTGGGGCTGTTGGTGGTCACGTGGCGGATCTTCGCCTGGTATCCGCAGGGGTTCGTGCCGCTGCAGGATCAGCGGTACCTGATCGCCACGGTGCAGCTTCCCGACGGCGCGGGCGTGCAGCGGACCTCCGAGGTGCTCGACCGGGTGGACGTCCTGGCCCGCGGCGTGCCCGGGATCACCGACACGTTCACGATCTCGGGCTACTCGCTCCTCTACAACGCCACCGCCCCGCACTGGGGCTCGATGTTTCTCATGCTCGACGACTACGGGAAGCGTCGCACGCCGGAGACCTCGATGCTCGGCATCATCCGCGCGGTGCGGGAACGGTGCCGGGAGGCGATTCCAGACGCGGAGGTCGGCGTCTATCCGGCGCCACCGGTGAAGGGGCTGGGCACGGCGGGGGGATTCAAGTTCTACCTGCAGGACCGTGGCAGCATGGGCCCCCGGGTGATGCAGGAGTCGAGCGAGAAGATGGTGGGTGCCATGGAGGCATGGAGGCTTCCGCTCGTCGTCGGGAGCTACCGGGCCGATTCACCGCAGTACTTCCTCGACATCGACCGCGAGAAGATCAGGGCGCTCGGCATCCCGATCTCATCGGTGTTCGGCGCGCTCCAGATGGACGTGGGCTCCCTGTACGTCAACAACTTCACCCGCTTCGGCCGCACCTGGCAGGTGAAGCTGATGGCCGACCAGCAGTTCCGCAACGGAGTCGATGATCTCCGCGAGCTGAAGGTGGCCGCCCGTGGCGGCCTGATGGTGCCGCTGGGGACGGTGCTCGACATTCGCAACTCGATCGGGCCCGCGATCATGATGCGATACAACCTCTATCCCGCGGCGCCGGTCACCGGGATCCCGAACCCGTTCGAGAGCGGTTCGGTGCTGATCGACCGCGTGGCCGCGACCGCGGCGACGGAGCTTCCCGAGAGCTTCTCGTACGAGTGGTCGGAGGTGTTCTACCTGCAGCTTCAGGCGGGCAACACGGCGGCGGTGCTCCTGGGGCTCGGCATCATGCTCGTGTTCCTGGTGCTGGCAGCCCTCTACGAGAGCTGGCTGCAGCCCCTGGCGGTGATCCTCGTGGTGCCGCTGTGCCTCCTGGCCGCGGTCGGCGGCCTGATCGTGGCCAAGCTGCCGATCGACATCCTCGCCCAGGTGGGGCTGGTGGTGCTCGTGGGCCTCGCGAGCAAGAACGCGATCCTGATCGTGGAGTTCGCCAGGCAGCTCCAGGCCGAAGGGCACGACGTCCGGTCCGCCACGCTCACGGCCAGCCGGCTGCGGCTGCGGCCGATCCTGATGACGTCGCTGGCCTTCATCCTCGGCGTGTCCCCGCTGGTGGTGGCCCGAGGCGCGGGGGCGGAGCTCCGCTGGTCGCTGGGCATCACCGTGTTCGCCGGCATGATCGGCGTGACGCTCGTCGGCATCTTCCTGACGCCGGTGTTCTACGACGTGCTGGCCCGGCTCGGCGAGCGTCTGCGGCCATCAGGACCGGCTGGCGACGTCCCCCCATCCGATTCTTTGACAGGCAACGCGGCGTCAGACTAAAGTCGAACAGACTTCGCCCGCCCCGACCCTCAGGATCCGCTGCTGCTCGCACCCGTCATCGGTCCCGTCACGGCTCGATGGCCTTCTTTCGGCAGCGCGGTTGCATGGATGGCGGCGGCCTGAATCAGGCCGGTTCGCCCACCCGTTTTTCCCCGCGGGGAATCCACGCGCCGAGTCGAGGGCATTGATCGCGACGGGCGTCCGTTGGCAGGGTCGGCAGAGACGCCCTCCACGAAACGCCACGTCATGAACTGCTTGAATCGGAGGCGGCCCGCCGACCGCGGGATCGCCGCTCGTCTGTTCGCCGCGATGGCGTTCGCGGTCTTCGTGCCCCAGGCCTCCACGGCACAGGTCACCCTCTACAACTACCTGCAGAACAGCAACGCGAGCTTCACCGGCTCCGGCTACACCTACAACGCGTTTGATTTTCGAGACAATCGCGAGAAGCTGGCCCAACGGTTCGTCACCCAGGCGGGTGGCAACGTGATCACCGATGTGAAGGTGAATCTCTGGACCGGACTCCCCAATCCGGGAACGTTCACGGTCGGGATCTACTCCGATAACGCCAACTCGGTCGGCACGAGCGTGGCCACCGTGGGCACCCGTGACCTGTCCACGATCTACTCCGCCGCTCCCGGTACGCTGACGTCCACCACCTTCAGCGGTCTCAGCGTCGGCCTGACGGCCAGCACGTCCTACTGGATCGTGGTGGAGAACAGCTCCGGCGTGGTCGGCAGCGGGATGTACTGGGGGCTCGGCGGAACCGGCTCCAGCGCCTTCGTGTCGCCGAACCCAACGTCCGCGGCGAGGTTCAATCTCTTTACGACACCCCAGTGGTCGAACGTCAGCGTTCCGGCGCTCGGCATGCAGGTGACTGCCGTCGCCGAGCCGGCGCCCGGAAACGTCACCTGGAACGTGCCGTCGGGCAGCTGGAACGTCGGCTCCAACTGGGTGGGCGGATTCACGCCCTTCGCGAGCGGCACCGCGATCGTCGACGGTGGCCGGACGACGCTGCTCGGGAGTGACGTCGTCGGCACCGCGGCCAGGGCCATCATCGCCAATACCTCCACCGGCACGATGAGCCTTACCGGCGGCCAGTTGACGGCCACGTCGAGCATCGTGGGCATGAGCCAGGGGTCGAACGGCACCGTGACCATCAGCAGCGGCACCTGGACCAACAGCGGCGACCTCGAACTCGGCCGCTCCGGCACCGCGACGATGCAGATCTCCGGCGGCCGGGTGAGCAACGCCACCGGCTACATCGGCAACTACTACGTCACGGTGGGGGCCAACGCCACCGGCAGCGCCACCGTCACCGGCGGGACCTGGGCTAGCTCCGGCGACCTCTTCGTGGGCTGGTCGGGCGCAGGCACGCTCGCCGTCAACGGTGGGGTGGTCACGAATGCCAACGCGACCATCGCGCTCAACCAGGGCTCCCGCGGCACCGCGACGATCACGAGCGGCAGCTGGCTCACCAGCGGCACGCTCACCATCGGCGGCACCGGGCTTGGAGTCGCGGTCGCTTCCGGCACGATGCTCGTCAACGGCGGCTACGTGTCGAACAGCGTCGGTGTGCTCGGCGGCCTGCAGCTTTCCACCGGCACCGCGACCGTCACGAGTGGAACGTGGGCCACCAGCGGCATCCTGAGCATCGGAGATCTCGGCACTGGCAGGCTTGTCGTGAGCGGCGGGAGAGTCACGAGCGGCAGTGGCTTCATCGGCAGGAGTTCCGGCGGCCAGGGCGCCGTCAGCGTGAGCAGCGGCACGTGGGCCACGAGCGGCGACCTCGCCATCGGCAGCGCCGGCACGGGATCGCTTTCCGTCAGCGGCGGCAGCGTGACCAGCGGGAGCGGCGTGCTCGGTGCCGCCGCCGGATCCAACGGCACCGCGACGATCAGCGGCGGCACCTGGGCCGTTGGCGGCAATCTCACGGTCGGCGGCACCGGCAGCGGCGCGGTCACCCTGTCCGGCAGCGGCGTGGTCAGGGTCAACAGCGGCACCGGCGTGCTCACGCTCGCTTCGGCTGCCGGGTCGGTTGGCACGCTGAACCTCGGGGCCGGGGGGGCGATCGGCACCCTGACCACGAGCACGATCGCTGGCGGCGCGGGCACGGCGACGGTGAACTTCAACACCACGGGCGTCACCTTCACCACGCCGCTCACCGGCACGCTCGCCGTGAACCAGGCGGGGCCCGGCACGACGGTCCTGAGCGGCAACAACTCCTACGCCGGCACGACCGCCGTGACCGCGGGCACCCTGCAGGTCGATTCGAACGCGCGGCTGGGCACCAGCACGCTTTCGCTGAGCGGTGGCAGTTTCCGCTTCGGCTCGGCCTTCAACGACCTCCGCGGCATCGCGCTCGGCAGCGGCGGCGGCACACTCGACACCAACGGCTTCGCGGTTTCCTCCACGTCGGCGCTCTCCGGCAGCGGTGCCCTGACGAAGGTGGGGCTCGGCTCGCTCACGCTGTCGGCGAGCAGCAGCTACGCCGGCGGTACGATCGTGACCGCCGGCACGCTTTCGGTGGCCTCCGGCGGCGCGATCAACCACGCGGCCGCGGCCACGACGGTCGCCTCCGGTTCGGGCGACTCGGCAGCGCTCGTGATCGCCGGCGGCATGGTCACAGGCAGCACCGCCACGCTCGGCAGCGGCACGGGCTCGAGCGGCGCCGCGACGATCTCGAGCGGCACGTGGGCCAACGGCGGCAGCCTCACCCTCGGGGCGTCTGGTTCGGGCACGATGCTCGTCAGCGGCGGCAGCGTGACGGCCAGCAGCGGAATGCTCGGCAACGCCGCGGGTTCGAGCGGTGCCGCCACGATCAGCGGCGGAAGCCTCTCAACCAGCGGTTCGCTCACGGTCGGCAACGCGGGCAGGGGCGCGGTCGTCGTGAGCGGAGGCAATGTGACGGCCGCCAACAGCGGCATCGGCTTTGGCGCGGGCTCGAGCGGCACGGCCACGGTCACGAGCGGGACCTGGTCCAACGGCACCTACCTCTACGTCGGCCATTCTGGCACGGGGTCGCTCGTCGTCGATGGCGGCAGCGTGACCGACCAGTGGTCCTACATCGGCTACACGGCCGGCTCGAGTGGCAGCGCGACGATCACCGGCGGCACCTGGAGCAGCACCAGCGACCTCACCATCGGGTATTCCGGTACCGGAGCGATGACCATCAGTGGCGGCCGCGTGGCCAACGTCCGCAGCTGGGTCGGTTTCTCCGCGGGTTCGAGTGGCAGTGTCACCGTGTCCAGCGGCACGTGGGCCAACAGCGGCAATCTCGAGGTGGGTTCAGGTGGCAACGGCACGCTCCTCATCAGTGGCGGCAGCGTGAGCAATACCACCGGATATCTGGGAACCAACGGGGGCGTGAGCGGCAGCGCGACGGTGAGCGGCGGTAGCTGGTCGCCGTCGTCGCTCTTTGTCGGATTCATCGGAAATGGAAGGCTCGACGTCACCGGGACCGGCGCCCTGACCGTTGGCGGCGGCAGCGGCACGATGACGCTCGCACGGTTTGCCGGAGCGACCGGCACGGTCAACCTGGGCACCGGCGGCGCCGCCGGCACGATCGCCGCGGCGGTCATCACCGGTTCCCGCGCCGGATCGACCGTGAACTTCAACCACACCAACGACACCACCCTTGCGGCGTCGCTCATCGGCACGCTCACCGTCACCAAGGCGGGCCCCGGAACGGCCACGCTGAGCGGCACCAACACCTACGCCGGGACCACAACCGTGACCGGTGGCCTCCTGCAGATCGACGCCAACTCGCGGCTGGGGTCGAGCACGCTCGGGCTCGCCGGCGGCGGCATCCGGTTCGGGACGGCCTTCAACGACCTGCGGAGCACGACACTCACCGGCAGCGGCGGCACGTTCGACACCAACGGCTTCACGGTCTCCTTTGCGTCGGCTCTTTCCGGCACGGGCGGCCTGACGAAGACGGGCCTCGGCACGCTCACGCTGGCGGGTAACAAGAGCTACGGCGGCGGCACGACGGTCACGACGGGCACGCTCGCGGCCGGCGCCGCCGGGGCGTTTGGCAGCGGCGGGATCACGGTCGGACCCGCGGGCACGCTCGATCTCGCCGGCTACGCCGTGACCAACACGATCACCAACGGCGGCGGCTCGATGGTCAATGCCGCCGCGTATGGCGGCAGCCAGGCGGTGACCGGGGTCGTCTCGATGACGGGCACCGTCGGGGGCGTGGTGACCGTGGCCTCGGGAGGCGATCTCAAGGGCACGCAGACCGTCTTCACCGGCGCGGTGTCGGTGGCGACCGGCGGCCAGCATTCGCCGGGCACCTCGCCCGGCACGCAGACCTTCGCGGCTGGGCTCTCGTACGACGCCGGCTCGATCCTCACCTGGGAACTGATCGCCAGTTCCACCACGGGCGCGGGCACGACCTACGACCTCCTGAGCGTGACGGGGGGAAGCCTGGCGATCACCGCGGGGGCGACGATCAACCTCGATTTCAGCAGTGCCGGATCGACCGTGGACTGGAGCGATCCATTCTGGGCCACCGGTCACTCGTGGACCGTGATTGACGTGACCGGGGCGGCGACGAGTTCCGGGAACTTCACGCTTGGAACGGTCGGCACCGACTCGCTCGGCCAGTCGCTCTCCACCGTCAGGCCGGCGTCGTCGTTCTCGCTCACCCGCAGCGGCAGCGACATCGTGCTCGTGGTCGTGCCCGAGCCTTCGGCGGCGGGGCTCGCCCTCGCCGGTCTCGCCTGGGGTAGTCTTGCGGCCTGGCGGCGACGTGGCTGCCAGGTCCGGATTCGGTCGACAGCATGATCGCACGGTTCTTCATCGAGCGGCCGATCTTCGCGTCGGTGATTTCGATCGTGCTCGTGCTCTGCGGCGGGGTCGCGTCGCTCACGCTGCCCACCACGCAGTATCCGGAGATCACGCCCCCCACGATCGAGGTCTCCACGATCTATCCCGGGGCCAACGCGGAGCTCGTCCGCGACACGATCGCCGCACCGATCGAGCAGCAGGTGAGCGGCGTGGAGAACGCGCTCTCGCTGAGCTCGCAGTGCACCAACGACGGCCGCTACCGGCTCACGGTCACCTTCAAGCCCGGCACCGACCTCAACATGGCGCAGGTGCTCACGCAGGTGCGCGTTACGCTGGCGATGCCGATCCTTCCCGATCTCGTGCAGCGGGAGGGCGTGGCGGTGCTGAAGAAGTCGCCCGCGGCGATGATGATCGTCAACTTCACCGCCGCGAAGGACGCCGCGGGCGCGCCGCTCTACGACGAGACCTTCCTCTCCAACTACGCGACGATCCAGGTCCGCGACGAGCTGCTGCGGGTGGAGGGAGTCGGCGACATCGACTTCATCGGGCAGCGGGACTACAGCATGCGGGTCTGGCTCGACCCCGAAAAGATGGCCGCGGTGGGCCTCGCCCCCGGCGACATCCGCACCGCGCTGGAGAACCAGAACTTCCAGGTCGCGGCGGGCAGCGTCGGCCAGCAGCCGGCGCCCGGCGGCCAGGCATTCCAGATCCCGCTCTCGGCGGTGGGCCGGCTGGTGACGGCCACCGAGTTCGGCGATGTGATCGTCAAGGAGACCGCCGCCGAGACGGGCGACGTCGACAGCGTGATCGTGCGGCTGCGGGACGTCGCCCGGGTCGAGCTCGGGGCCCAGTTCTACGACCAGATCTGCCGGCTCGACGGTGAGCCGAGCGTGGGCATGAACATCTACCAGCTGCCCGGGTCCAATGCGATCGCCACCGCCGCGGCCGTGCGGGTGAAGCTGGCGGCACTCGGCGAGCGGTTCCCGAGGGGCCTCGAGGCGCGGGTGATCTACGACACCACGCCCTTCATCGAGGAGTCGAAGGCGGAGGTGCTCAAGACGCTCCGCGACGCGATCATCCTCGTGGCCCTGGTGGTGCTCCTCTTCCTGCAGAACTGGCGGGCCACGCTGATCCCGCTCGTGGCGGTGCCGGTGGCGATCGTGGGCACGTTCGCCTTCATGGCGGCGCTGGGTTTCAGCCTCAACAGTCTCTCGCTCTTCGGACTGGTGCTGGCGATCGGAATCGTGGTGGACGACGCCATCGTGGTGGTCGAGAACGTGGAGCGATGGATCGAGCACGGGCTCACCCCGCGGGAGGCCGCTTTCAGGGCGATGCAGGAGGTGACGGGGCCGGTGATCGGCGTGGCCCTCGTGCTCTGCGCGGTGTTCATTCCCTGCGCCTTCATCGCCGGCATCGTCGGTCAGTTCTTCCGCCAGTTCGCCCTCACGATCGCGGTTTCGACGCTCCTCTCGGCGGTGAATTCGCTGACGCTTTCGCCGGCGCTGGCGGCGATCCTGCTGAAGCCCCAGGGCTCGGCTCCCGACGTGGTCGACCGGATCCTGGGCGTGACCTGCGGCTGGATCTTCCGCGGCTTCAACGCGGGCTTCTCCGCCCTCATCCGGGCCTACGGGTGGCTCGTGCAGGGCTCCCTCCGACTCGCCGCGCCCATCCTGCTGGCCTTCGCCGGCCTGCTTGCGGTCACGTGGCTGCTGTTCACGCTCATTCCGGTCGGCTTCATTCCGCAGCAGGACAAGGGGTATCTCGTCGCCGACGTGAGGCTGCCGGAGGGCGCGAGCGTGCAGCGGACGGCACGGGTGATGGCGGGCCTCGAGCGCCGGGCCCTCGGCGAGCCCGGCGTGGCCCACGTGGTGTCGGTCGCCGGCCGGTCGGTGGTGTTCGGGGGCAACTCGCCGAACTGGGGGGCGATGTACGTGATGCTCGACGGGTTCGCCGAGCGGCGGGGCCGGGCAGCGTCGGCCGACGCGATCGCCGCGCGGCTGCGGGCCGACTGGCAGGCCTCGGTGGACGAGGCCCGCGTCGAGGTGTTCGGCCCGCCGCCCGTGGATGGCCTCGGCACGGTGGCCGGCTTCAAACTCGTGGTCGAGGACCGGGGCGACTACGGCCCCGCGCTGCTGGAGGAGGCGGCGAACGCCGTGGTGGAGGCGGGCCGGGGCGACAGTCGCCTGAGCGGCTTGTTCACCAACTACTCCGCCCGCACCCCCTGGCTGTTTCTCGACATCGACCGCGACAAGACGGCGGCCGTGGGCGTGCAGATCAAGGACCTCTTCGAGACCCTGCAGGTGCAGCTGGGCTCCTACTACATCAACAACTTCAACCGCTTCGGGCGGTCGTGGCAGGTCAACGTGCAGGCCGACGCCACCCACCGTGGCGACATCCGCCGGGCGCTCGAGGACCTCAAGGTGCCCGGAGCCGACGGTCGGCCCGTGCCGCTCACCACGCTCGTGCAGGTCCGCGACCGCGTCGGTCCCTCGCTGGTGATGCGATACAACCTCTACCCGTCGGCCGCGGTCTACGGCGAGCCGGCCCCCGGCACGGGCAGCACCTCCGCCCTCGCGGTCGTCGAGGAGCACGTCGACCAGCTCCAGCGCGACGCGACGATCCCCCCGCTCTTCGCCACCGAGTGGACCGAGATGGCGTTCATGCAGATCAGCTCGGGGGCGACGGCCGCGTTCCTGTTCGTGCTCGGCGTGGTGCTCGTGTTCCTCGTGCTCGCGGCCCTCTACGAGAGCTGGGCCCTGCCCCTGGCGGTGATTCTCGTGGTGCCGATGTGCCTGCTCTCGGCGCTCGTCGGCATCCGGCAGGCGGGCATGGACATCACCATCTTCACGCAGATCGGCTTCGTGGTGCTCGTGGGCCTGGCCTGCAAGAACGCGATCCTGATCGTGGAATTCGCCCGCCAGCTCACCCGCGAGGGCAGGCCGCTGGCGGAGGCGACCGTGGAGGCCAGCCGGCTGCGGCTGCGGCCGATCCTGATGACGTCGCTGGCCTTCATCCTCGGCGTCCTTCCGCTGGTGGTGGCCGAGGGCGCTGGGGCGGAGATGCGCCGCACGCTGGGGCTGGCGGTGTTCAGCGGGATGCTGGGCGTGACGCTCTTCGGGATCTTCCTCACGCCCGTGTTCTTCTTCACGCTGCTGCGGTTCGGCCGCCGGACGTGAACCCGCCACGGCGCGGCCGCTGCCACGTGTCCAGATCGCGGCGCGGACGGGATGGCGGCCGCGATTCGCCCGCCGGTAGCGGTGGCACTAGAATCCGTCGGCTCGAGGACAGGGCCCGGTCTCGATGGCATGCATGCCGACTCCCGCATGCCCCGAGGTCCCATGGATCGCCCCCCGCTCAACCGCGTCGTCTTCGTCGGCAACTACGTCCCCCGCCGCTGCGGCCTGGCGACCTTCACCCGCGATGTCCGCGACGCCGTGGCCGCGCACCTCGTCGCCGCCGACTGCACCGTCGTCGCGATCGATGACGCCGACGAACAGTTTGATTATCCATCCGCGGTGCGTTTCACCGTCGACGGCGATGATCCGTCCTCCTACCGCCGCGCCGCCGAGTGGATCACGCTCGCCAACGCGGACGTCGTTTCACTCCAGCACGAATACGGCGTCTTCGGCGGGCCGGCCGGCGGCCACGTGCTCCACCTGCTCCGCGAACTCGCCGTGCCGGTCCACACCACGCTCCACACGGTGCTGGCGCAGCCGTCGCTGGAGCAGCGCCGCGTGATGGACGAGATCCTGCACCTCTCGGCCCGCGTCACCGTGATGACGCAGCGAGGCCGGAACCTCCTGCGGGCGATCCATGGCATTCCGGACGACCGCATCGATGTCATCCCGCACGGCATCCCCGACACCACCTTCTCCCCGTCCGGGCCCCACAAGAGGCACCTCGGGCTCGCGGCGGCCGACGTGCTGCTCACCTTCGGGCTGATCTCGCCGGGCAAGGGCATCGAGCACATGATCGCGGCCCTGCCGGAGATCGTGGAACAGCACCCGCACGTGGTCTATCTGATCGTCGGCGCCACCCATCCGCGGCTCATCCGCGAACACGGGGAGACCTATCGAGAGTCGCTCGCGAAGATGGTCGATCGCCTCGGGCTGGGCGGGCACGTGGTCTTCCACGACCGCTACGTGGACATGCCCGATCTGCTCGCCTTCCTCGCCGCGACCGACATCTACGTCACGCCCTACCTCGGTGAGGACCAGGTCACGTCGGGCACGCTGGCCTACGCCTTCGGCTGCGGGAAGGCGGTCGTGTCGACGCCCTACAGGCACGCGCAGGAGCTGCTGGCCGACGGGAGAGGCGTGCTCGTGCCGTTTCGCGATGCCGCCGCGCTCGCCCGCGAGGTGGGCGGTCTGCTTGCCGATCCGAATCGGCGGGAGGCGATGCAGCAGCAGGCGTGGAGCCTCGGCCGAGAGATGATCTGGCCCCGCGTCGCGGCGCGGTATGCCGAGGCGTTCTCGGCCACCAGGCTGGCGACGATGGTGAAGCCCCGAGGCCGCCGCGCTCCGACAGCCTGCCCGCCAGTCCGCCGCCGGCTGCCGCCGCTGGTGCTGGACCACCTCTGGAAGCTGACCGACGCCACCGGCCTCCTCCAGCACGCCACCTTCGACATCCCTGCCAGGTCGGAGGGCTACTGCACGGACGACAACGCGCGGGCCCTGGCGCTGATGGTGCACCTCGAGGATCTCGGGCTGGAGTCGACGGCCTCCTGCCGGGCTGCGGCGACCTACGCCGCCTTCCTGGGGCATGCCTTCGATGCCAGCACCGGCCGGTTCCGCAACATGATGGACTACGACCGTCGCTGGCTCGACGCGACCGGCTCCGATGACTGCCTTGGCCGGGCGATCGTCGCCCTCGGGTTGTGCATCGGTCGCACCCGTCACGCCGGCCTGCGCCGCTTCGCCTCCCGCTTCTTCGAACCCGCGGTCCGCGCCATTCTCACCACCACCAGCCCCCGCGCCTGGGCCCTGGGAATCCTCGGGCTCCGCGAGTATCTGCGTCGGCTGCGGGGCGATCGGTTCGCCGTCGACGCATCGCGAACGCTCGCCGAGCGGTTGCTCGGGCTCCACGACCGCACGGCCTCGCCCCCCTGGCCGTGGTTCGAGGACATCGTCGCCTACGAGAATGCGCGACCCTGCCAGGCGTTGATCTCCAGCGGCCGTCAGGCGTGTCAGCCGCGGGCGTTGGAGGTCGGCCTCGCGACGCTCGAGTGGCTCTTCGAGCGGCAGCGGTCCGCCACCGGCCGCTTCTCGCCGGTCGGCTGCCGTGGCTTCGACAGGCGTGGCGGCACGATGGCGGCGTTCGATCAGCAGCCCATCGAGGCTCAGGCGATGGTCGCGGCCTGCCATGAGGCGTTTCGTGCCGTCGGCGAACCGATCTGGGCCGACAGGGCCTGGACGGCCTTCGAGTGGTTCCACGGGCACAACGTCCTGGGGGCGGCCCTGTCTGATCCACGAACCGGCGGCTGTCGCGACGGACTCCTCGAGGATCGGACGAACGAGAATCAGGGAGCGGAATCGACCCTGGCCTACCTCACCGCCATCGTGGAGATGCGGCTGCTGGAGACCGTGCCGTCGGCCGTGAAGCCGGCAGGGCCGCGGGTGGGCCAGGTCCGGACGGGCCTCCCATCGCCATGAACCTCACCCGCACCGGCGTGCTCCTGCGGCCGAACAACGCGCGGGTGCTCTACCGCCCCTTCGAGCCGCCGAACCCCCAGCGGGCGACCCGGATCATCGGCCGCGTGATGCAGCTAACCGACGAGGAGGTGCAGTCGCTGCTGGACGGCGTCCTGTCGGAGTTTCGCGGCCGGCACCAGCGGCTCGCGAGCTTCTTCGAGGAGCGGTTCGAGGCGGTCCAGCGGCACCTCCTCACCGACCGGCCCGTGTCGCCGTCCCGCCGACGCCTGATCGGCTCCTACTTCACGCAGGAGTATGCGCTCGAGAGCGCCGCCCTGTTCAATCCATCGCTGGTCTGGCATCCCGACCAGGGGGGACTGCCGAAGGGGTCGGCACGGTTCATCCTCAGCCTGCGGGCGACGGGCGAGGGGCACGTGTCGAGCGTGGGCTTCCGCACCGGCATCGTGGATGCGGCGGGCGCGATCACGATCGCCGCGCCCACCGGCTTCGTCACGGCGCCGCGCGTGATCGCCAACGTCACCTACGACAAGGGTCTCTTCCTGCGGAAACTGGCCGAGCTCGGCGTGATCGACGGCTTCGTCGATCCGGTGTTCGACGCCCTCGACGATCAGTTCACGCTCGGCCACCTCGAAGCCGCGCTGATCGCGACGGGCAGGCACCAGCAGGCGCGGCGGCAGGAATGGGCGCCCCTCGCGGCGGCGATCGGGGCCCTCGCGAAGGCCAACTACGAGATCGAGTGCGATCCCGGCTCCGACATGTCCGAGCGGGTCGTGTTTCCCTACTCGCCCACCGAGACCAACGGCATCGAGGACGCCCGCTTCGTGCGGTTCGTGGAAGACGACGGCTCCGTCCACTATTTCGCGACCTACACGGCGTTCGACGGCGACGTGACGCTGCCGCAGTTCGTCGAGACCGACGACTTCGTCCGTTTCCGCCTGAGCACGCTCAACGGCCCCGAGATCGCCAACAAGGGCATGGCGCTGTTTCCGCGGCGGATCAACGGCTCCTACGCGATGCTCTCCCGCCAGGACGGCGAGAACATGCACTTCATGGAGTCGAGCATGCTCCACTTCTGGCACGCCCGCCGGCTGATCCTCCGGCCGACCCAGCCCTGGGAATACGTCCAGATCGGCAACTGCGGGTCGCCCATCGAGACGCCCGCCGGATGGCTCGTGCTCACGCACGGCGTGGGCCCGATGCGGAAGTACTCGATCGGCGCCGTGCTCCTCGACCTCGACGACCCGTCGCAGGTCATCGGCCGCCTCCGGGAGCCCCTGCTCTCCCCCATCGAAAACGAGCGGGCCGGCTACGTGCCCAACGTGGTCTACAGCTGCGGCGCCGGCGTGCATGCCGGGCTGCTCATCATTCCCTACTCGATGAGCGACTTCGCGACCTCGTTCGCCACCGTCCCGCTCGCCGAGGTGCTCGACGCCCTCACTGCGGGCAAGGCCTGATCGGCCGACGTGCCTGCGGGGCGGCCCGTCTCCGGCCGGGGCAAACACGCTTTGACGGAGCCGCGCGGCCTCACTACCCTCCCGCCGCCGCGACCCACGGCCACGCTCCCCGCGAGGGCTCCCATGCGACTCGCCACCATCCTGGGCTGCTCGCTCGCCGTCGCCCTGGCTGCGGGGGAGCCTCCCCGCGCCGCCGATCCGCTCGCGGGGGACGAGGCCCCGATCGCCGCGTCGCAGAGCCATCGCTTGGCTCGCGGCCACTGGATGGAGAGCCGGGCGATCCTCTCCCGTACCGGACGGATCGACGTCTCCACGCACACCTGGTCGAAGAGCGAGGGGGCCGGCTTCCACGGCGCCGTGGTCGTGTTTCTCGTCGACGAGCATCGCAACCGGCTCTACAGCACCAGACCGCGATCCTACGGCGTGAACTCGAAGCACCTTCCTGGCGACGACCGCACCGACGCCTTTCACGAGGAGGTTCCGGTCGAGATCATCGCGCGAGCCGACGGCCTCGTGATCCAGCACCTCTACCAGCCCGAGAACGAGCTCCTCGACCGGCTCCGCGATGCCAAAGAGGCGTCGGGCTACCTGGCGAGCATCCTCCGGGACGGGGCCGAGATTCTGCTGCTCGGGGCGCTGCCGTAGCCCGCGACGTCCGACATCGATCGACCGTCGCGGTCTATCGCGGCTTGCGGCCGCGGAGCAGTTCCGGCCAGAGGCACCAGGCATCGAAGCCGGCGGGGGGCTGCTTGCCGATGTAGTCGTCGCAGACGCCGCCATCGACGCTCGGCAGCGGCTTGCAGCACTGGCCGCTGGCCGCAAGCTCCTCGAGCCGCAACTGCCAGCCGCCGCCGAGGGCGCGGTAGATCTGGATCATCCCCTTGGCCACGCCGCCGACGTTGTCGTTGAGCCGCACCTGCTCCGTGACCTGCGTCTGCTGCACGACGAACACGCGGTTGAAGTCGGTCGTCCCCTCCTTGTACTGGATCTCGACGAGCTCGACCGACCGGCTGGCGGCGTTGACCGCCTCCTGCTGCTTCTCGGCGGCGACCCGCGCCTTGATCGTGGACACGATGCCGTCCTCGGCCTCGCGACCGGCCCTCAGCACCGTCTGCTGGTAGGTGGCGGCCAGCGACTGGAACTTCGCGTCCTGCTGCCGGATGTTGTTGAGCAGCCGGCCGTAGTTGAGGATCTTCCAGTCGACGACCGGGGCCACGAAGCCGAACATCGAGTCCGACTCGAACAGCTGCCCCAGCTCGTTGGCATACACGCCGAGGTAGCCGTTGATCGAGAACGCGGGGTAGAGCTCCGCCTCCGCCACGCCGATCTGGGCGCACTGCGCGGCGAGCAGCCGCTCGGCCTGGCGGACGTCGGGTCGCCGCCGCAGCAGATCGGCGGGAATGCCGACCGCCACCACCGGCGGCACCGTGGGGATGGCGTTGTCGCCGAGCCGCACCGCGAGGTCCTCCGGCGGGATACCGAGCAGCACGCACAGGGCGTTCGACGCCAGCCTCGCCTGCTGCTCGTACTCCGGGATCAGGGCCTCGGTCTTCGCGAGGTTCAGCCGTGCCTGCGAGACGTCGAGCTCGCTGGTCACGCCCCCCTGGAAGCGGTCGATCGCGGTCTGCAACGAGTCGCGTTGGATGGCGGCCAGCCGGGTCAGGTCGGCCACCTGCCGGCGGGCCACGCGATACTCCACGTACCGCTCCGCCACGTCGGCGATCAGGGTCACGAGCACGCCGTCGTACTCCTCGACGCTGGCCTGGTACTTGGCGGCGGACGACTCGATGTTGCGGCGGATCTTGCCCCAGAGGTCGAGCTCCCACGAGAGGTTGAACCCCGTCGTCCAGATGCTGAACGGGGCGATCGAGAGGTTATCGAAGGCGGAGACGTTGTTGCTCAGCTGCCAGCGGGCGTATTCGCCCACCGCCCCCTGCGACTGCGGAAAGAAGCCGCCGACGGTGATGTTGTAGGCGGCCCGCGACGCCAGCACCCGGAACCCGGCCTCGCGGAGCGTGAAGTTCTGCTCGTAGGCCTGCAGCACGAGCTGGTCGAGGACGGGATCGTTGAACTGCCGCCACCACCGCGTCTCGATGTCGGAGGCGGAGCGGACCTGCGGGTCGTCGGCGTCGATCCACTCGTGCTCGACCGGCGCGACCGGCCGCAGGTAGGCGGGCCCAACCTGCATGTGGTTCCGCCAGTACTGCCCCCACGACGTGCAGCCCGGGGCGACGAGCGCGCAGGCCGCCACCGCGAGGCAGAATGCCCGGAGTGGTGGCCGGTGTGTCGGCGGCGGATGTGTCACGGTCGTGTGGGCCAGTCCATGCGCGCGCAGCGTGGGCCGCGGAGAACGTTTCACCGCTGAAATCGTGCCTTTTCCGCCGTGGCCGTGAGGCTTTCTTTCGAGGGAAGGGGCCGGCGCAGAGGCTGGGGGGAACGGGCAGCGTCGCGGTGGCGAATTCTCGCCCGCCCCCCCAGCTTCCGCCCGGTGACGGCGCAGGCAGCGGCCTTTTGGTACGGTGGCGAACCTGGCGATCCTGGCCGCTACGGCCGGCGTCGGGAGGCTTTGAACGGAGTCGTCATGCCGCTGCCTGTCCGCGGTTTCGTCATCGTCGCGGTGTTCGCGGCGTCGCGCGTGGTCGCGCCTTCGTACGCCGCGGACGCGGTCGCGCCCTCGGTCACGGAGCTCACCGTCGACCAGGCGATCGCGCTCGATGGCAGTCAGGGCGACCTCGATCTCGATCACCTTCGAGTCCTGTCGCCGGAGGTCGCCGAGGTGCTCGCGTGCCGCGGGGGTGCGATCACGCTCAACGGCCTGACCTCCCTCTCGCCCGAGACGGCCGAAGCGCTCTCGCAGCCCGACCTGATGCTCGAACTCAACGGCCTCGTCGACCTGCCGGTGGCCACGGCGCTCAAGCTGTTCGACGCGGACCCTCCTCGAGGCGTCACGCTCGACGGCCTGGTGGGGGTCAACGACGAGGTTGCGGAGATCCTGGGCCGGTGTCGAGGCTATCTCCGCCTGGCGTCACTCGAGACGGTGACCGATCGGCAGGTCGAACTGCTCGCGCTGCACGAGGGCTATCTGGGCCTCACGGGCCTGAAGACGCTCTCCCCGCGGGCCGCAGCCGCGTTGGGCAGGCATCGCGGGGTGCTCTGCCTCGACGGCATCGAGATGCTCACGCCCGAGACCGCGACGGCCCTCGCGGCCCACGAGCAGTTCATCCGGCTCGATGGGCTGACATCGCTCCCCGACGACATCGCAGCCGCCCTGGCGAAGCCCCCGGGAGCCCTGGGTCTGCATGGCGTGACCACGCTCTCCGACGCCGCGGCCGAATCGCTCGCGCGGCACGAGGGCATGGTCTATCTGCTGGGCCTGGAAACCGTTTCCGACGCCGCCGTCGGAAAACTGCTGGCCAATCCGGGCGTCCGCCTGCCCGCGAGGCTGCGGTCGCGGGCCGTGCCGCCGGCGGACGAGGATCCGAACGACATCACCGACCACGACACCCGCCGCATCGAGGAACTGATCGCCGCCGGCCGGACGGTCGATGCCGGAAAGCTCGAGATCGAGGCCCGCTTCCGCGTCGCCCGCCCGATGTGGAGCTACGACGGCCTCGAAACACTCAACGACACGTGGGCCGAGGAGGCGATCGACGATGCCGAGCGGGCCCGCTTGAATACGGTTCGCGAGTACAGCCCGGTCTGGTGGCGGGAGATGGATCTCCGGTACGGAATCCATCCTCCGGTGCCCGAGAGCCATCAGGACTTCACCGTCGCGCTCGGCCTGGTCCGCACGCAGGCCCACGTGGTCGGAAGCAGTGCTCCCGGGCTCGTGGCCAACTGCCGGCTCTGCCATTCGACGATGCTGTTCACGAACCCCGACCCGCGGAACCCGGAGCCCCGGTTCGCGGAGGGGATCCCGAACGCCTTCCTCGACTTCGAGCGGTTTCACCAGGACGTGGCCGCTGCCGGCGGCACGAGCCCGGGCTTCCTGTTCGCGAAGAATCTGCCGCGGTTCTTCGTCGACTCGGCCGACTTCTTCGGGATCCTCGTGCCCGTCGTCCGGCCCGACGGCACCAAGCCCAGCCTGCTGCGATACGACAAGTTCTTCGTGGCCGACCACGGCAGCAACTACACGAAGAAGATCGAGGGCCAGGTGCCGCTGATCCCGTTCCTCAAGCCCCTGCCCTGGACGAACTACAGGTACAAGACGGCCGGCACCGAAGGCAAAGGCCTCTATGTCGACGGCGGCTTCGAGGGCAACGTGGCCGACGTGACCTACGCGATGGCCATCAGCCGCGACCATCTCGGCCAGGACTACGCCGCGGCCCGCGAGACGTTCCGCAAGTGCGTGCCCGACTACTTCAAGTCGCTCTCCACGCCCCGCTATCCCTTCATCGCCGATGTCAGCGAGGAGCAGGCCGATGCCGGTCATGCCGTCTTCGTCGAGACCTGCGCCCGGTGTCATGGCGACTTCCAGAAGACGGGGCCGAAGACCTACGACCTCGTCAGCTTCCCCAACAAACTCGTGGACCACGACGAGCTCGGCACCGATCCGCTGCGGATCACCGGCGTGTTCGACATGAGTGTCGAGGAGAAGAAGCGGTTCCTGAGCGGCAAGGTGACGGCGACCAACAGGTATGTGGCCCCGCCGCTGGTCGGCATCTGGGCCCGCGGTCCCTATCTGCACAACGCCTCGGTGCCGACGGTCTACAACCTGCTCAAGTCGTCCACCCGGCCCCGGAAGTATTCGATGAAGCCCAGTAGCACCGACCCCGCCAACTACGATCAGGCCCGGATCGGCTGGAAGTTCATCGACGAGTCGTCCAAGAGCCACCAGGAGATCCTGGAGCAGATGGAGCGGGAGCCCTTCCTGCGGGTCTTCGATCCCGACTGGCGTTCGCCGGCGGAGTGGGAGGCCCTCCGGCAGGCGCTCGCCGCGGTCGAGCACGCGAAGGTCGACCCGACGAAGCCGGAGCTCTACACGGGCATGCTCAACACCGGCCACACCTTCGGCGA